>CALEUX010000051.1 GCA_937920475.1 uncultured Marinilabiliaceae bacterium | reverse complement strand
ATGTCTTTTAACGTTTTTAGAACGTAAAACAGTGCTGATTTACAAAAAAACAGATGGCTAGGATTTCTGTCTATTCCCAAATATGGGTTTAGCCAAAAAAACAAAAGGCCGCCCAAAATTGCTTTTGAGACGGCCTCTTTTTTATCGTTTTGGCAGTGTGCGATCGAAGAAAAACTCACTGTAATTGGTTTGATTTACAGGTGTCGGTGGCTTATCTTTAATAAATATATCGCTCATTTTTTTAGGTCTGTATTCTTCCAGCCATCTGAATCCTTCCAGTCGCTGCGACTCGGTGGGCAGGATAAATGGTGGATTAAGGTTACCTGCGGGTTGATTACGCAAAATGATGCTGGTAACCTTTCGTGCTTCAAGCAAGAGAGTAAGATTGCTCGATTCAGCCCGGTTCACACCTATCATCACATCATCATCTTTAGGATAATAAATGGTTTGTCCATTGCCATCCACATCAATCCGGTACAATTGATTGTTTCGGATGTACCCTGTCATTAATTTCCCTTTAATCTGATTGAAATGCATGGAATCTTCCATGGAAATAACAAAGGCATTATTAATAAGTTCGGCTTTGTAAAGGCTTTTGTTTCTGGTAAACAGGCGAATGGTTTCAGCGGTCATTTGGTTTTCCTGAGCCCAGATTATCGGGTCTTTGTAGAAAGTGTTAATGGAATCACGGAAATCATAAACCATTGAATCGCATCTTCCCTGAAAATCGATGCGGAAGAATTTTACATTCCGGTAGGCTCTTACCATCCGATGTTCCGAATCGGGAATTGGATCGGCTCTCAGCGTGTCGGCATGAAGAAAGAGTGTGTCGTTTTGCTGAATTTGCATCATAACAGCCTTCCGGGTGGCTAGAGCGCGTTTGGTGAGCTCGTTATAATAACCATAATTTCCGGTTATAATAATATGGTTGGCACTATCGTGCAGGGCCATGCGCGAAAATACTTCTCCAAATCCGTTGTTACGGTTGTAAAAAATGGTATCGCCTGTTAAAAGCTGGTCATCGCCTTTAACCGAATTGTTTTTTTCAAGCTGGGCAAAGTTTTGTTTGGTGTCGTAATATCCGGCTTCTGAATATATCGTGTTTCGGTCGCTGATAATGGTTGTGGGGCCTACAATTTTTACTACTTCGGTTATAGTGTGGTACTTCATGGTGTCTGAATACATTTTGTATTCAGGATTGGTGGCAACCACATTATTTCTGAAATGGGCTTCTTCGGTTTTTGGATAGTAATAGCCCCACGAACTAGTTAATATATTATCGCCACTGGTAATTTTTCCACCATTATAATAATAGGCTACATCGTTGCGTCGGTCGTAATCGAGAAACTCGGTGGTTAAAACCACATCTTTATTTACCAAGCGCACATTTTTGCGTACTTTGGCCATTTCGTCATTGCCAAAATAAAACAGTTCTCTTCCGTATAGGTGGATGGTATCGTTTTGAATGACATGAATGGAACCATAAGCTTCCACACGGTTTGAATCGCGGTAAAGAAATGCACTGTCGCAATGCATTAAAGTATTTAGATGGCGAAAACGTACATTGCCAAAAAGTGCCTGAACGTTTTTCCCAAACCTCTGAGAACCTTCCATAAAATCGGCATGCTCGATATGAATTACCGAACGCTTTGTTTTTGGTTCCTGTGCCGGGGTAAAGCTTAACCAGATGATTACCACCGGTAACAAAAGGAATCGAACAAATCTCATTAATGAAACGGTTTGTATTTTAAATATCAACCTCAAAAAATAAACCCAAGGGAAGTGTTAAAACATTTTTGCCCCAAAGCTATCAAGCCGGTTTATTTCAGCCATCCTTTAAATTCGAAATCACAATTAACCCAATTGGGGCTTATGGAAATATATGTTTCCTGTTGTTTTTTGGTAATCCATCTTTTAAAGGTTGCTTCGCTTTTTTGGTTTTCGAGCAACGTTTGCAGAAGTTGATAATCGTCGCGAATATTGGCTCGGTGTGGTTCAATGCGTGAGCGCAGTTTAACAATGGTGAAATAATCCTTACCAAGTCTTTCGTCTTTCATAAGAAAAGCATTGCTGATATCTCCCACTTCAAGCTTTTCAATCTGCCTGTAAATGCTCGCGGCAATTTGCTGTATTTCAAATTTGGTTGATTGGTTATAAGGGTTAACCATAATACCGCCATTGGCTCTGGAATCTTTATCCATTGAGAAGCGCAGGGCCGCTTCTTCAAACGATACGGTTCCCTGACGGATGATGTTAGCCAGCGAGTCGATTCGCACCTGGGCTTCTTTAATGGCCTCAGCATTTGGTTTTGGCTTTAACAAAATATGGCGCACGTTAATTCGGTCGCCCTGGCGGTCGATAAGTTGTATAATGTGAAATCCAAACTCAGTTTCAACAATTTTTGACACTCTGTTTTTATCCTGCAGGTTAAAAGCCACCTGTGCAAATTCAGGAACCAGTTCGGCTCTGGCCATAAAACCCAGTTCGCCGCCACGAGCTGCAGTTCCTGGATCTTCTGAATAAAGTACGGCCAACGTTGCAAAATCACGACCTTCGTTTATCTGGCGCTGGAATTCGCGTAGCCGGGCTTTTACCGATTCTATTTCATCAAGTTCAACACGGGGGTAAACAGTAATTTGCTGCACCTCGAACTGTGCAGGTACCATTGGTAAACTGTCGGTGGGTGTACGGCGGTAAAAAGCTCTGATTTCGGCAGGGGTTACTTTGATATCGCCGGTAATTTTACCCTGCATTTGCTGAGTGAGCATCTGGTTACGCACCATTTCGCGCTGTTCCTGCTTTATTTGAAAAAGGGGTTTGTTGAGCCACTCTTCCAGTTTTTCTCTTGAGCCGGCCCTATTAATAAATTCGTTAATCTGACGGTCAACATGCGTAATAACCATGTTCTCGCTCACTTCAATACTGTCAACTTTGGCCTGTTCGAGCAATAATTTTTGAAGCAACAACTGCTCAAAAATATGGCATTTTAAATCGCCTGCAAAGTTCGAACCTTGCATTATTGCTTGCTGATACTGATATTCTATATCGGACCGTAAAATTGGGTTATCGCCCACAACAGCTATAACTTCATCAATAATATTAGACTGACTCCTTACAATGGCAGGAGTGAAGAGAGCGGCCATTATTAAGCCAATAAGAATGGGTCTTACTTTAAACATGTTATAAAATTTGGGGTCAAAAATAACAAAACTAATGGAAATTCACGATTTTATCTCTTAAAGCTTCTTCATACAAATCCTGTTCCAGCTTTTGAATAAACTCACCTCTTTTTTTGTTCAGCAAAATGGCTTTTATACGATCCTCAACATAATTAAGGGGTGCAGTGCTTCCTGATAACATAAATTCGTGAATGGCCAGGTAGTAATTGTAAAGCGAATCGCTTGTTTCGTAGTTACGGGTGTATTGAATAAACCGCTCTTCATTAAAAATTGGTTCCGGCAAAGCGGAATTAATACGTCGGAACGGAATCCAATTATCGATAAAAACTTCGTATTTTTTTGCGTTTTGAAAGCAATATGCCTCAAGGTTAATAAAATCTTCACTTTGGCGGCCCCTGTACCACTTTCTTAGTTGGTCCTGATTGGGGGCCTCATTGGGGACTTTTATAAATATGCCTTTTATTATATTCTCCTGAAGGTTAAAGTTGTCGCGCATTTCACGGTAATAGGCTTCAATTTCCCGACTGGTAACCAATGGGGAGTGTTTTTGCTCCAATATTTTTTGTTGGTAAAGATGAACCAGCAAAGAGGTGCGGTAATCCTGCAACTGTTGTTCTACGTTTTTTTCATCCGGGGTAAGGTTCATCTCAGCCTGTCGCAGCATGAGTTTTGATTTAACCCATCGCCCAATATAGTCTTCTGTCAGGGCAATACTGTCTGAAGGGTTGAGGTTTTCAGGCAATGCGTTTTTTAAATCGCCCAATGTTAATATATGGGTATCTACCGTTACAATGGGTCTGCTTAGGTAATCATCTGGTTTTCTTTTGCATGCATTCGAAACCAATAATAACAATCCTGCTATAAGAACAAACAGAACATTGGTTTTATAATTTGTTTTACTGATGACCATAATTATTTATTTTTCTTACCCGAAGGTAGTTTCAATAAACTGTAATTAAAAACGGGATTGTGTTTCCTTTGCAATTCTTCTACCCATTGTTTTTCCATATTGTTCTGGTAGCTGCTAATTACCATGCCTCGGCAATTCTCGTAAGGAATAACTTCTCCGGATGAGATGGTACCCTGCCAGAAAACCATTCCTGTTTCATTAAACAAAGGATTGGTATCGGGAAGTTTAAAAGCCTCCACAGGGTTTGAACTGGTAGTCAAAAAAGGATAAGCATCTTCGTAGAGTTTATAATAGCTCTTTTTAGCTTTTACTTTTTTCAAGATTTGTGACAATGGTGTGTCAGGATTCTTTTTTAATTCTTTTTCAAGCCTTTGAATAAACTTAATGTTGTTTGAATAGCAAAGACTTCCGTTTAAAACAGGTGGTGTTGAAAATTCAAGAAGGTTATTGAGGTAATGATTGTGCAAAGCTGCTGAGTCGATGTTTGCTTTCGACCAGATTTCACGATCGCTGATTTCAAAAATCAACAGACCGTCGTGGTATTCGTTACTCAAATATTTAAAATGGTCATTGTTAGTCGGCAAGCGCTCTTTTTCAGTATTGGCAATGGTAATTGATATCAACTCGTCAAGCGATTTTTCCAATCCCACAATACCTTCCTGGGCATTAAACAGAGGGTTGTT
>CALEUX010000050.1 GCA_937920475.1 uncultured Marinilabiliaceae bacterium | reverse complement strand
GGGGTTGCACCGGTTTTTTGACCGTAAACTACATTGGATGTAATGGTTAAAATTGACAAAGTAGGCTCAGCATTTTTATAGGTTTGCAACTCTTTCAGCAACCCGTTAAAATAAGCCGGTATTTCTTTGGCAAAAATATCCACCCGGTCGTCATCGTTTCCATAGCATGGGAAATCACCTTTAATTAAAAACTCGGTTGATACACCCTGTTCATTACGAACCATCGTTACTTTTGCATGCTTAATGGCCGAGAGTGAATCGGCTACAATACTCAGACCGGCGGCACCATAAGCCAGGTTGATTTTTGGATTGGTATCAACCAGAGCCATTTGCATTTTCTCGTAGTAATACTTATCGTGCATGTAGTGAATGATGTTCATGGACTCGTTATAGATACGGGCCACTTCTTTCATTGCCAGTTTAAAATTAGTCATAACCTCATCAAAATCTAGCACATCCGATTTTAATGCGGGGATATTGTGCAGAACCTGCTTGCCTGTTAATTCGCAGCGTCCGGCATTAAGTGCCAGTAATAACGTTTTGGCCAGATTGGTGCGGGCTCCAAAAAACTGAATTTGTTTGCCTATTTCCTGAAACGACACACAACAGGCAATTCCGTAATCGTCGCTGTTGCGGGTGCATTGCATCAGGTCGTCGTTTTCGTATTGAATAGACGATGTATCAATGGAAACTTTTGCACAGAACTTCTTAAACCCTTCGGGTAAGCTTTGCGACCATAAAATGGTCATGTTGGGCTCTGGCGAAGGACCAAGGTTATATAAAGTTTGTAAAAACCGGAACGATGTTTTGGTAACTTTATGACGCCCATCGGCCAATTTGCCTCCAATGGCCTCGGTAACCCAGGTTGGTTCTCCGGCAAATATTTCATTGTAGGCTTCCATACGCAAATGACGCACCATGCGCAGTTTCATGACAAACTGGTCAATCAGCTCCTGCGCATATTGCTCCGAAATTACACCATTCTGAATATCCTGCTCAATATAAATATCCAAAAACGAGGAAACATTGCCCAACGACATGGCAGCGCCATCCTGTTCTTTAACCGAAGCCAGATAAGCCATGTAAACCCATTGAACCGCCTCACGTGCGTTTTGTGCCGGACGCGACAAATCCAAACCATAAATTTGTCCCATCTCTTTAAGCTGCTGAAGTGCTTTAATTTGCTCAGCTACTTCCTCGCGCAAACGAATTCGTTCATCGGTCATGGGACCTATCAATGTAAGCAAATCAAGTTTTTTTATTTCAATCAACTTGTCGGCTCCATAAAGGGCCAAACGACGATAATCGCCAATAATACGACCACGTGCATAGTTATCGGGCAAACCTGTTAAAATACCCAGTGAACGGAACAGCCTTATTTCGGGTGTGTAAACATCGAAAACCCCATCGTTGTGCGATTTGGCATATTTAAAAACATTTTTAACATCGTCTGCTACCTCAACGCCATGCTCTTCACAGGCTTTCTCAACCACTGCAATACCACCAAAAGGTTTCATGGCTCTTTTAAGCAACATGTCGGTTTGAAGACCAACTATAAGCTCCTTGTTTTTATCAATATAACCCGGACCATGTGATGTTGCCCCCGATATGGTCTCGGTGTCGATGGCAAGAACACCATTGTTGGTACGTTCCACTGCAATCGCATCGAGGCAAATTTGCCACAGTTTTTTGGTGCGTTCGGTTGGGCCACACAAAAAACTTCCATCACCATCGTAAGGGCGAACATTCTTTAGCACAAAATCGCGTACATCAATCGCATTCTGCCAGTTTCCGGATTTAAACATATTCAATTGGTTTATTAAGTTTTAGATTGGAATTTAACACATTTTTAAATTTCCACTTAGCACTTTTTTGTTCATTTTGTAATCCCTGGATTACAGTTTGCAAATATGAAGATTTTTTTCTGTAATCAATACACACTTTTATATTTTTGCAGTTTTTTAACAAAACCGGGTTAATGCAACATGACACAAAAAAGCCCGGAATTCAAATTGAATCCCGGACTTTCGATAAACTAAAGTCAAACTAAACTACTTTTTTGGAGCTTCAGCTTTTTTGTCGCAACAAGCTTTCTTCTCAGCTGATTTGTCGCACTCTTTTTTCTTGTCGGTACATTCTTTCTTCTCTTTGTCGCACTCTTTCTTCTGAGGTTCCTGTGGCAAAGTATTGGCAAATACAGGAGAAGCTATAGCCATTGCAAATACAAAAAGGAATGATACTGCTAATTTTCTTTTCATGGTTCTACTTTTTATGGTTATTATAACAATTATCCAGAGACAAATTTAGAACCATTCTTGATAAAAAGAAGTTATCTGTATGTTATTAGCTGTTAATAATATGTTAATGTTATAATTACAGGGTACTTTTTTCTAATTTTGCTACATGAATTTTCCTAAGAAATTTGACAAACAGGCCTTGTTAGCCACTTTTACCTTTACCATACTGGTTTTACTGGTATTAATACAGGTGGGTTGGATTTTCCGTGCTGCTAATTTAGAGAAACAAAATTTCAATCACCGTGTGGCCATGGCCTTAAAAGGTGCTCGCGATGAGATAGGTCGCAGGGCTCCACAATGTAACGATATGCATGATTTTTTATGCGGACGAAAATGTGCTTCCGATATCGAAAAGAAAAAAACCGCAGAAATTGACAGCATCATCAAAGAGAATCTGGCTATTAACAATATTAGCCTGCCGTATACATTTCAGATTACTGATTCCATTCTACCACAAAGTAAGGGAAAACTCTTTACTTCGCCCTGCTATCTTCAGAATTTAAATGGTTTGGTTGATCAGAACGGCATCCAGATAAGGGTTCAGTTTCCGTCGCGGAATCAATTTTTAATGGCACAAATTTCAGGGTTAATGGGATTATCCATCCTGTTTATAATTTTTGTGATGTTCTCGTTTGTAATTACGTTCAGAATGTTTCGAAAAGAAAAGGCGCTATTGACACATACCACCGATTTTATCAATAATATGGTGCATGAGTTTCAGACACCCATTGCCAATATGCGTTTTGCAGCCAATTTAATACGAAAAAACAAAGGTTCTGAAAATAAAGAAAAAACCAATGAGTACACCGGAGTAATACTGGAAGAAACCCAACGTTTGCAAAACCACGTGGAGTCCATACTTCGGGTGGCCGGAAATGGAAACTGTCCGGCAGAAAAAGAAGTTGTTAATCTGCACGAAGTTATTGAAAACGTTATTTCAACGTTCCGTTACCGCATAGAACATTCCAATGCCAGCATACGACTTTTCCCCGATGCCGAACAATGTGAAATAGAAGCTGAAAAAGGCCCCATTACGTTAATTATCTCCAACTTAATTGATAATGCACTGAAATACGTTAAGCAGAAACCGCACATACAAATTTCAACATTAAATCAAAAGGGAACCATCGTTCTTAGGTTTTCTGATAATGGAATAGGTATATCCAAAGAAAACCAATCGCGTATTTTTGATAAATTCTTCAGGGTATCAACAGGTGATGTTCATAATGTAAAAGGTTTTGGCCTTGGCCTAACTTATGTAAAAAAAGTAACTTTGCAATATGGGGGTACAGTATCGGTGGAGAGTGAGCCGGAAAAAGGCAGCATCTTTACCCTCACATTCCCAATTGTAAAATCATGAGCGAAAAAAAGAAAATACTGGTAATTGAAGATGACCCAAATATGGGTTTTTTGCTAAAGGAATTCCTTACATCAGGCGGTTTCAATATTACACTTTGTAAGGATGGCGACTCGGGGCTGGCAGCCTTTCAGGTATCTGAATACGATTTCTGTATTATTGATGTGATGTTGCCGGGTATCGACGGATTTACGCTTACTGAACGTATTAAGAAAGAGCAACCTAATATCCCAATCGTTTTTTTAACTGCCCGGTCGTTAAAGCAGGATAAACTAAAAGGTTTTAACCTGGGTGCCGATGATTACATTACCAAGCCTTTTGATGAAGACGAATTATTGTGCCGGATAAATGCCATCCTTAACAGGTATGCTCAAAAACCAGAATCAGAAAATAAAGAGACCGAACCTCCTTGCCAAATTGGGCGGTTTGTTTTTGATGGGCAAAACCAATCTCTTTCTTTCGATAATAATCAACAACGCCTGACTTACCGAGAATGCGACGTGTTACGAATGCTGTGCATAAATAAAAACAACATAGTTCGTCGCAGTGATTTATTGATTAAATTCTGGGGCAAAGATGATTATTTCAATGGCCGAAGTCTGGATGTATTTATTACACGGCTTCGTAAGCGACTAATTGCCGACCCAGCCATTCGAATTGAAAACATTCCAAAAGTTGGCTTCGTATTGCACGATGGCGAAAATCAGGCAGATTAAATATCAGCCAGCCATTGCTCACCAAAAAGCGCTGTCTCACAAACTGTTGTTTATTCTCTTTAGAAAGTATCTAATTAATAGCTGAAAAACAAAGTCTGTAAAAAAATTGAAGAAAAAAGAATATTTTAGCGCCCATCTATAAACTAAAACTTTACATTAATGAGTTCAGAAAGAAATGTTTCGGGATGGGTTGTGACCTTTGCCGCCACAGGAATAAACCTGATTCTGGGTTTGCTGTATTCGTGGAGTGTTATAAAAGCTTCGCTGGTTAACGATTGGGGATGGACCAATACACAGGCATCGCTTCCATATACAGTTTGTGTAGCCATGCTGGCATTTATGACCATTTTTGGAGGAAGGCTTCAGGATAAATACGGGCCACGCGTTATTGCTTTAATAGGCGGGATTTTATTTGGTTCGGGCATTTTAGCCTCTGCATTTGCCCAAACACCCTTTACCATGTTGCTCACTTTTGGTATAATCAGCGGCGTTGGAATGGGATTTGCCTACGCATCGGCCACACCCGCAGCCATGAAATGGTTCGAAGCCCGGAAAAAAGGTCTGATAGCAGGCATTGTGGTAGCAGGCATTGGTTTATCGTCGGTATATATGTCGCCATTAACCAACTATTTATTAAAAATCTATTCAACCCAAACCACCTTTCTAATTTTAGGGATAATTGCCATTGTGGCACTGGTAAGTTTTTCATTGATTATTCGTAACCCGCCCACAGGTTATGTTCCTGCTCCGAAACCTGGCAGAACAGCTGTAGCCCATGCCGATGATTACGCCTGGACCGAAATGATTAAAAAACGTCCTTTTTATCTGCTATGGCTTACTTATTTGCTAAGTGCAACAGCCGGACTCATGCTTATAGGTCATATTGTAAGTATTGTAAAAGTTCAAACCGGAAGCACTAATGGCTTTTTAATGGTGATGTTTTTTGCCGCCTTTAACACAGCCGGAAGAATTGCCGGTGGATTCCTGTCGGACAAAATGGGCCGCACCAGTGCATTATTATTGGTTTTTCTGATTCAGGCCGTAAATATGTTCCTGTTCTCATTTTTAACCTCAGTGCCTTTAATGGCTATAGGTATTTCAGTGGCAGGTTTGGCATACGGTGCTTTGTTTGCGCTGTTCCCCGCAACTACTGCCGATTACTTTGGAATTAAAAATCTGGGCGTAAATTACGGTATTGTTTTTACAAGCTGGGGTATTGCCGGTATTATTGGCCCCATTTTGGCCGGCCGTGTAGCCGATTTAACAGGCACCTACAACACTTCCTATGTAGTAGCCGGTGTTATGCTGGTTGGTGCAGCTATACTGGTAAAATGGATACGAATGCCGCATAAGGCTTGATTATAAAACAATTAACTCAAAAAAAGAGGCTGTCTAAAAAGATATCAGACTCATTCTTTTTTCTTTGTGCTCCTTTGTGTTCTTTGTGGTTCAATTATTTAAGTTTTACCACAAAGAACTCAAAGGTTATCACAAAGTCGCACTAAGGACTTTTTAGACAGCCTCTTTTATTTAAAAATCTCAATAGCTTCAATTATTTTTTGCCAAAACCGGCAGCCGATTGCTTTAGTTGATTTAAGTCTTCAATTTTAAAATCACCAAAAAAGGAAACCATAATAAAATTGTCGGCCGATGGGATGGTAATATGACATTCTTTAACCACTTTTCCCTTCCGGTTAACAAATACTTTTAGCTCACCTTTTTCTTCCTCAATATCTATAAACTGGAATGGCGACTGATTTAAAAACTCTGCGACTTTTATTCCTGCAGTATTAGAAGTGCCTTTGCAAATGGCCAGACGTACTTCGGTAAGTGGCCCTGTTACTTTTTTTCTGATGGATTCGTCATCCAAATTCAAATCCACCATGTCAATCATATCCTTTGAAAAAGAGAGTAATGAAACACCTTCCTGCTTTTTCAGATAATCATACATTTTTTCAGTGGCATTACTTTGGCTGTTGGCCAAAAACATCACCATTAATCCGGTAAAAATCAATATAAATGTTTTCATGTCACTTTTATTTTATAAGTGTAGAGATGTAACGGTCGGTTACAACATTTTTGCCAGCCGGTACTTCAATAACAACTTTTACCGTTTGCTCACGTAATGCACTTTCTGCATCTATTGTAAAAATCCTGTCTAATTGCAATACCGAATCCTTTTGCAGCCAAATATATTCAGTATCTGAGGCGTTTCCCAATGCATTGCTTGCATCGCTTCCCTGACTTGTTTTTTCAACAGTAATGGCAAAACGGGCTGCATCTTTTTTCACTTCAATGTAAGGTCGTCCTTCAACAATGATATTCCCGTTTTTATTCCAAACCTGCAAACCGTTTGTTCTTAAGATTCTTCGTCCTTTATTAAACTCGGTCATTTCGAGCTGTTGAATGTAAAGCGTATCACCGTTAAATGGGTCCAGCATTTCAGTTTGACTTAAAGATTCCTGGTGTGTAAACTGTGTTGCTACCTGCAGTCCTGAATAAATCAGCAGAGCAATACCAGAGAGCCATAAAATGAGCCCTATTATGCCAATGGCTTTCCCAACATTTCGGAATTGAAATACCAGTTGCAAACCCAGGAAGAAAAACATTAACAGCGGAATTCCAATAAACAGTATAATACCTATAGTTGCTGTTAATGAAATGGTCGGCCCTAAAATCAAACCGGGCAATTCACTAATCCACGCCCCATCGGGGATGAGCGCTATAGCTGTTGTGGAAAACAAAACAGCCAGTGTTAGAGCCACCATTGCCAGAAAAGAAAATACAATTATTACTATACCAACAACCGCGCCTGCCACACGCAATAGTTTGTCCAACGGTGATGATTCATCACTCCGAACTGCCGATGCTGTGGCCTTAGCTTTATTCAAGCCGATATCGCCCCCATACATTTGCATGCGTTGTTCCATGGTTAAGGCTTTAGGAATGGCAATCCATAAAATGATGTAAGGTAAAATTGAAATACCATAAAACAGCCCAAGCACAAACAACAAGCGGAAAATAATTGGATCCACATTAAAATAGGCCCCTAACCCTGAACAAACACCACCAAAAACGCGGGAATGCGGATCGCGGTACAATCGTTTAGGGATATAGACGGGATGCGGTTTAGGACTGCTTTTTGGTTCTTCCTCTTCGCCGGCTACGTAATCCTCGGGCTTGCCAAGCACTTTAATCACCTCTTCAACATCTTCCAGTTTAATGGCAACGCCTGAGCCATGTGCCACCGGAGCAAAAAGTTCGGCCATTCTCGACTCTATATCGTCAATGGTTTCTCTGGCTTCATCGCTATTACCCAATTTTGATTCAACAGCTATTAAATAGGTGTTGAGCTTCTCGTAGGCATCTTCTTCGATGGTGAAAGCCATACCCGACAAATTAATATGTATGGTTTTTTTCATCTGTTTATAATTTTGTTTTTAATTTACCAGATGGAACTCGCCACTTAGTCATCCCTCTGTTTGTCGAGGTATGCGTCATGGCTCGTTTCAATCGTTTGTGTTTTAATTATTTCGTTTGCCAATAGGTAATTCGGTGCTGAGATTGTCTGCCTTTTGATTCACAACAAACAATTATTTGCCATTATATGCCGTAAGCTATATAAAGAGAACTGCCTTTTTACCAGGAAAAGCTCCAATGGTGGAAAGGAAATATCCAGCCGACGAACTTTGCAAGTATTGCAAATACAATGAGCAAAATAATAATAACAATAAAACCCTTAAGTGCCGATCTGAATATTAGCCCAAGCGCCAGTAATAAAACAATTAGAAAAAAGAATCCCGGGAAAAAGAATCCGCTAAAAGTTACCGGCCAATGTATCATGTGAAACAGCTGAAAAGGCATACCAATAAGTTTACTCATAAAAAGCGCTAACAACACTACACCAACAACAATTAAAACAGTTCTGTCGCGCTGATTCATCCGCCTGATATACGATTCACTCTCCTGATAGGCCTGCGTGTTTCTGATATTCCGAAATCGCTTTTTTACATCCTGGTATTCTTCCTTTATTTTTTTTTCAATATTGGAAACGTTGATATCCTCGCCTTTCATTTCCAGTTTCTGGCTAGTGGTAATGGCTTCAGGCATTGCAATCCACAACACAATGTAAACAGGAATTATTACTCCAAAACTCAGGAAGGGCAACACCGCAAAAACAACCCGAACGATTACCGGGTCAATGTTAAAATAGGCTGCTATTCCGGAACATACACCTCCCAATACTTTATTATCGGGATCGCGATAGAGCCTGCGTCGGCGTGGCGACTCATAATCATACGCATGTTTCTTCTCATTTCCATTGTCATCGGCAGATGTATCATCGCCTTCGCCCGTAAAATCCTCGGGTTGTCCCATTATGCCAATAACTTCGTTAACATGCTGTATGGTAATAACACCCAACTGAGGATTAATACGTTCGCGAAACAGTTCGCTCAATCTCGCCTCAATATCGGAAATAACTTCCTGCCCGCCCTCTTTATTGCTGAACCATGTTTCAATTTTATTCAGATACTCTTTTAAGGAGGCATATGCATCATCATCAATAAAGAATGCGGTTGATGCAATATTTATTGAAATTGTTTTTTTCATTCTGAAATGATTTAATTGTTAAGTTAAGCCGCACCTATCCGCCGCTACTTAAGTTAAGGTTAAAATTATACTATGGTTGTTTTGTTTTGATGGATTAACCTGACGGCTTCTACCAAGTCGGCCCATGATTTATCGAGCTCGTTTAAAAACAATTTACCTTTGTCGGTAATGGCATAATACTTTCGCGGAGGACCCTGCGTGGATTCTTCCCACCGGTAACTTAAGAGTTCAGCGTTTTTTAAGCGGGTTAACAGAGGGTATAATGTACCTTCCACAACAATCATCTCTACTTTTTTCATTTCGTTGATGATGTCAGATGCATAGGCATCGCCATTTGAGAGAACGGATAAAATACAATACTCCAACACCCCTTTCCGCATCTGCGCTTTAGCATTTTCCAGCTTCATATTTTTATTTTTCTGTTTATAACTAAGAAACTGTTTAAAATTATTTTTTAGACATAAGACAAAAGACTTTTAGACACGTGTTCCGGTTCATCGGAAATAGATATAAAAAGTAACATGCTTAAAATAAGCAAAATAATTTAATCGTCTTGTTTGTCTGTAATTTCTGTTAAGTCTTTTCCCGAAAAACCGGGACACGTCTTTCTGTCTGGT
>CALEUX010000049.1 GCA_937920475.1 uncultured Marinilabiliaceae bacterium | reverse complement strand
ACGGCTTCGTTCCTCAGCCGCCCTTGACAGAACCTCTCAGCTCACTGAAAAAGCATTTAGAAATATGGTTAAAGAAAAAATGTCTATTTTGTAGTTGTCTGATAAAGGGTAAGTCTACAGTCTAAAGTCTAAACTTCTAATAGTCTTTAATAAAATCAGAAATCTAAATTAAACCAGCTTCTACTTGTTTCATTAATGGGCTTCAAGCCAATTGTTACCAACGCCCATATCTACCACCAGCGGCACTCTTAGCTTAACGGCCGACTCCATAGCTTCCTTTACCAGTGATTTAACCCGGTCGAGCTCCGGTTTATAAACTTCGAAATTTAATTCATCGTGCACCTGCAAAATCATTTTAGTTTGCAAATTTTGCGCTGTGAGCCTTTGGTGAATATCCACCATGGCTTTCTTAATTATATCGGCAGCCGTACCCTGAATTGGGGCATTGATTGCGTTACGTTCGGCCACTCCACGAACTACTGCATTGCGCGAGTTGATATCGGGCAAATAGCGTTTGCGACCAAACAGGGTTTCCACATAGCCCTTTTCGCGGGCCAAATGAATGCATTGGTCCATATATGTTTTAACACCAGGAAAATTCTCGAAATAGCCATCTATAAGCGCCTTTGCCTCTCCGCGGGAAATATTTAACCGCTCGGCCAGCCCAAAGGCAGATATGCCATAAATAATTCCAAAATTGGCCGTTTTGGCTTTACGACGCATCTCAGAAGAAACATCGGCAAGAGGAATTTTGTAGATACGGGCAGCAGTGGCGGCATGAATGTCTTCACCTCGGTTAAAAGCTTCGATGAGATGGGCATCCTGGCTTAAATGAGCCATAAGCCTAAGCTCAACCTGCGAATAGTCGGCACTTAGGAAAAGATGGTCGCCATCTTTTACCACAAAGGCTTTGCGTATTTCACGCCCATCATCATCGCGAATAGGTATGTTTTGAAGATTGGGATTGGTGCTGCTTAACCGTCCGGTAACAACCACGGCCTGATTGTAAGAGGTATGCAAACGCCTGGTTTCTTTAACAACAAGTTGAGGTAATGCTTCCACATAAGTTGATAATAATTTCTTTAACCCGCGTTGTTCAAGAATTAGTGGAATAATAGTATGCTCCTCCTTAAGTTTTTGCAAAACCTCTTCGTTGGTGCTGTATTGTCCCGATTTGGTTTTATCGGCCTTGGTATCGACTTTAAGTTTTTCGAACAATACTTCTCCTACTTGTTTGGGACTGTTGATGTTAAATTCGACTCCGGCCTGTTCGGTAATTTTAAGTTCAAGAGCGGCCAACCGTTCTTCAAGTTGTTTGGCATATTTCTTTAGCTCTTCCACATCAATCTTTACGCCTCCATACTCCATGTTTAAAAGAACATGCACCAAAGGCATTTCCACCTCTCTGAAAAAAGCATTCAGTCCTTCTTTTTCCAATTCCTTCTCCAGTATTTGTTTCAATTGCCATGTAACATCAGCATCTTCGGCAGCATATTCCTTAACCTGTTCAACCGGAACATCGCGCATGGTTTTTTGTCCTTTCCCTTTCTCACCAATAAGCGTTTCGAGGGAAACCGGCCTATAGCCCAAATAGGATTCAGCCATATAATCCATATTGTGTTTCAATCCGGGCTGTATTAAATGATGCGCCACCATGGTATCAAAAACAGGACCGGCCAGATGGATTCCATATTGCCGAAGCACCAGGGCATCAAACTTAATGTTTTGCCCAACTTTCTCTATGTTTGGGTTTTCCAGAATTTTTTTAAACCTTTTTATTAAGGTTTCGGCATCGCTGCGATTGGCCGGAACAGGTACGTACCAGCCTTCGTGTGCTTTCCACGAAAAGGATATTCCAACCAGCGACGCGGTAAAAGTATTCAGTCCGGTAGTTTCCGTATCAAAGCAAAAACTTTTTTGAACAGAAAGCTCGGCAGTAAGCGACAGAAGCGCCATATCATTATTAATCAAGTAATAAGTGTGTGGCACTTCAACAATTGTTTTAAAATTCCCGGCAGGTTCCAGTATGGTTTCAGCAGGCATATCAAAAAGCGAACCTTGTTTTGCCTGTTCCTTAGGTTTACTCTCACCCGAGAACCGCTCCCATAAATTTCGAAACTCAAGCTCATCAAAAACCGCTTTTAGTTTTTGAAAATCGGGTGCCTGATAAAGAAAGCTGTCGATATTAAACTCCACGGGGACTTCGGTTTCGATGGTTACCAGTTTACGGGCAAGCTCCACCTGTTGACGGAAGTTTACCAGATTTTCCTTTTGCTTTCCTTTAAAGTCGTCAATATTTGCATAAACCGCATCGATGTTATGGTATTTGCCAATTATCTCTTTGGCCTTAACTTCGCCAATACCCGGGCATCCGGGCACATTATCGGCAGTATCGCCCCAAAGTGCGAGAATATCGATGACATTGATGGGATGAGGCACGCCAAAATTTTCTTTCACCTCATCAACACCCCAGATTTCGATTTCGTTGCCTTTTGATTTTGGCTTATAAATTTTAACATTCTCATTTACAAGTTGTGCAAAATCCTTATCGGGAGTAACCATATAAACAGGCAGTCCTAATTTCCCTGCTTTTAAAGCAATGGTACCAATTACATCATCGGCTTCGTAACCGGGAACTTCCAGTAGTGGAATGTTGAGAGCACTGAGGATTTGCCGGATATAAGGAACCGCTTTTTTGATATCTTCAGGCGTTGCATCGCGGTTGGCCTTATACTCGGCATACATTTCGTTGCGGAAAGTTGGTCCGGAATAATCAATAACAACCCCAATATGTGTTGGTTTCTGAGCCTGCAAAATATCGAGTAGCGTATTGGTAAAACCAAAGGCAGCAGAGGTATTCTGCCCTTTTGAATTAATGCGTGGCGCTCTGATAAATGCATAATACGCTCTGAAAATTAAAGCATAAGCATCTAAAAGAAAGAGCTTTTCGTGGGGTTGCGACATAATTTATTTAATTAACCAATGGTATAAAATTGATTTTATGAAACTTGCACATATTATTGTGTTTAATTTCACTTTTTCTCAAAAAGTGTCAGGTCAATAAATTCGCCCATTAAGCGGTAACCGGCTTCGTTGGGATGCAGATAATCGCCTGTATGGGTTTCGGGCAAAAGCATTAATGGATTTTCGGGGTCTTGAAGCGCTGAATCAAAATCAATGACAGCATCGAACCTGCCGCTGTTTCTTATCCAATCATTAACAGTAGCGCGGGCAGTTTCACGGAAATCTTTATAATAAAACGACTCTTTAAATGGCAAAATGGTTGCCCCATAAACACGTATTCCTTTTTCGTGGGCTTTATCAATCATTTGCGAGTAGGCTTCAATCAGGTCGTTGGCCACCTTCGCCGCTACAGTACTGTCGGGTGTTTGACCTATATCATTAATAGCCTCCAGAATAATGAGCCAACGAACCCCTTGTTGCGACAAAACATCGCGTTCGAACCGTTCGATGGCAGCCGGACCCAAACAAGTGCGCAACACACAGTTCCCTCCTATTCCCTGGTTAATAACCGCCACATTGCCGGTAGCAGGGTTTTGCACCAATCGCTCCGCTAAAATATCGGGCCAGCGGTTCTGCATATTGGTGCCTGAGCCACGCCCATCGGTAATGGAATTACCCAGTGTTACTATTGCTCCAGCTGTTTCGGGAGCTTTTACATCAATGGCGTTGATAACGTACCAACGGTCGGCAGGAATGGCGTTGGCAAACTGTGCATCGTTTATCCGGTTTCCTTCCATCAGGTAGGATGTGGTGCGCGAGCCGGGATGACCGGTTACATTGGGCGATGTTTCGCCAAAATAAATGGTAATGGCCAAATCGGTTCTGGGCTTTATGGGAAAATACAAGGCATCGGAGGTGATGGCAGTACTGGGTTGCATGGTTACTTCGGGCTGCTTACCAAAAGCCAGCGCGGCTATGGAAAGTGAATCAATAGCGCCATTACCGGCCGAAAGAGCAATTTGCACGGCTTTTAAAGTAACAGGACTGGTACTGAACTCATTTGAAAACCTTACGCGCAAACTATCGCCACCAATTGAAATGCGAACAATTTGGCGCAACGTGTTATTGCTTAAGCCCGGCTCAGGTGGCATATTATGCGGTTCAACCAATTGGGGTGATGTTCCCCAGGTTCCTACCCAAATTTGCCTGGGTGATTTTCCAAAACCGTTGCAAGCCGATAAAACAGTGACCAACAATAGTGATAACAGCGTTAACTTAATAACAGCATTTAAATTACGAGAGAAACAATTAGGCGTTTTAATCATGGTAAAACAGGTTAAATGTTATTTGTTGTACTTCAAAGATATGAAATCTGAAAACATTAGATGGTTAGATTTTTAGACCATAAGATGCTATAAATGCATACAACTCTGATATAAGGCAGGTTAAGCCTACATTGCGTATGCAATTCGTACAAAAAAGCTCAACACTATATAAAAGCATAACGAATCTCTATAAAATTATGACAATTATTCAAATTACGAGATTTTGATTTGTTCTGCCAAAGATTTATTGTTTAGGAAGCAAATCCATTCCAAGGTTAAGATACTTATTCCTGATTATCATTAACTTGCTTCTGCTGAATGAATCATTTGCACCGAAGGATATCAAAAAACTGATTCTTGACAAAAACAATAATAAAACAACCATCATTAACGGAATTAATATAAACACGTTAAACCCTCTGAAAAAGGAACTCTTAAATAAATAAGCAATGGCTATTTGAATCAATATCAATGCAGAAATAATTAACCATAAAAGAATTCTTATTATTATCTCTAATTTATGAACTATTTTAATTTCTGTACAATGTTCTAATTCATTAAAAGTTAATATCGTCTTTGTAGAATATAGATTACGATAGTAAAGGTATTCGTTTTTAAATGAGAAGCTTAATGCCTCAATAATTATTTGACCATCAACCTCTCTTTGGTCTTCTATAAAAAACTTCTGCTTCGAATCCCGATTGTCTATGTTTGTCAACAATTCTTTTATTATTATATCTTTAGGCAGAGGCAATTTAATGATTTCGGGTCTTTGGGGTAAAACGCTTATTTTCATCTATATATTATTGCATTTTCGAATCATATCTTTTAATGTGGCTTTTACTATAAGCCGGTGAATAGGTTTTACAGGCAGAAAATAGATGCGGCCAAACAGGTTGTTGAGTTTTACGGCAGTTGAAATAGACAACTTGTTTTTATTGAGCGCACTGTATGGTTCTACCAAAATAGAAACTTTAAAATTAAGGTGTTTGTCGTCTTCCCCTAGAATAACTTCGTTGGTTGAAATACTTTGCAGTTTAAAGATGCCAAGCTGTTCACCTGGTTCAAATTTCGCGTTATCAAGTATTTGTTGCTGGTTGGTTAATTGGTCGGAAGTTTTTAATCCAAATATACCCACCACTTTATCTCTGATAGCCATTAAATTATCGGCCCATTTTGGACCGCTCGATAGAAACAACTTAACAATTTCGGTTATGCGGGGATTGTGGTTTGTACTAATAACGCCTTCAAAACAATCGGTGTAATTAAAAACAATCTTGCTCTTACTCAATTGCGAGCTTTCAGGAATTTGGGTTCGGGAGGTAATCATTAAGGAGACTTTTAATGGATTTTGGTGATACAATAATTAAAGAACAAAATAATAACAAGTAGCCATAGTTAAGCAAAGGACAAATTTTAAAATAATCTTTAATATGACTGCCTTATAGAGTACAAGTTCGTTTAATATACATTATTTATTGAGCACTTCAATTAACGTGTTTAAAGTGTTCTTTAATTCCAATAATTGGTTGACATCCAGCTTTTGATTATTTATTTTCTCTATCAATTGTTGCGGAATAGATGCAGCTTGCTCTCGCAGTTGATGACCTTTTTGGGTAAGTTTTATGGTCACTTTTCGTTCGTCGTTTACCGATCGTTCACGAACGAGGAACCCCATTGCTTCCATTCTCTTTAAAAGTGGCGTAACAGTGTTTGTATTCAAAATCAGCTTTTTGGTTATATCGTTAACTGTAAGCTCATTATTTTCCCATAATACCATTAGCACTAAATATTGCGGATAGGTAATGCCCAGTTTATCAAGCAAAGGCTGGTACTCACGTGTTACCAGTCGGGAAGCGGCATAGATTGGAAAACATAGCTGATTCTCAAGTTTCAGTTGATCGTATTTCATGGAATGCTTTCTTAAATAATAATATTCAGACGCTAAAACCCGATTCCCGGGAATTAGCGTCTAAAGGTCTAAGAATCTTTAATAAAATCAAAAAGAAATTTAAGCAGTCTTTAAATCTTTTTCCAGTTTTTCGGGTTTTGTAAACGGTGAAAATCGTTTTACCGGTTTGCCGTTTTTATCAATTAAAAACTTTGTGAAGTTCCATTTAATGCTACTTCCAAAAAAACCATTTAAGTCACTTTTAAGATATTTATAAATGGGGTGTGCATTGGGTCCATTCACTTCAATTTTTGAAAACATTGGAAACGAAACGCCATAATTGATTAAACAGCCTTCAGAAATAGATTTTTCGTCGCCCGGCTCCTGGTTGCCAAACTGATTACATGGAAATCCAAGTATAACAAAATTATAATCCTTATACTTTTGATAAAGCTTTTCTAATCCTTCGAACTGAGGGGTTAATCCACATTTACTGGCAGTGTTAACCACTAAAATGGTTTTGCCTTTAAAGGAATCCATGCCAACTTCTTTACCTTGTAGAGAATTGGCTTTAAAATCATAAAAATTGGTTATCATATCAAAATTGGTTATCGTTTGCGCTTTTATCGCTTGCGACACAAAGATAAATAAAATTATTGTGTCGCGCGCGATGTTTTTTAAAAAGTTTTTTCGCAAATTAATATTGTGAAACAAATATCCGCCAAAGGCGGACAAACACCAATAAAAATAGCAATCATGGGGTTCACCCGATTAGCCGAGGGAGATAATCCGACCTTAAAATTAATGTTATTTACGGATGGAAAACCGCCATTATAAATCTGATTCAATGGGACTTAAGGCACGCCCATCTTTGAGAAAACAATTAAAGTATTTGTTCGGGAAGCATCATTAACAACAGTTCTTTTCTAATTGTGACATCGAGAAATTTCCAGCCATTCGTTACATTGTCATTAATAGCAAACTGCTCCAACTTCTCGGTAATAGTTAAAACATACGTGAGGCTGTTAAACTGAACATTCTCTTTGCCAAAATCCTCTTGCCATTTAGCAATTCCCATAAGCAGCGCAAACTCAAAACCATTTTCATGCTTCATTTGAGAGAAATCAATGCTGGTAGATAATAAATAATTGACTCGCGAGTATTTGCTATCACCAATTAATTGAACAGGCTCAATAAAAGGATGGAATCGCCGCAATAATTGTAGCCTTCCCTGAAAAACGGACAATTTAAAATTAGACAAATTATTAATTTTAAGCAGTCAAAACAGAGTTATGAAAAAAACAAGATTCACAGAGAGCCGAATTGTAAAGATTTTAAAAGAGTATGAAAGTGGCATTGA
>CALEUX010000048.1 GCA_937920475.1 uncultured Marinilabiliaceae bacterium | reverse complement strand
TACTTTTTATATTTTTTTATTTATCTATTTTAATCTTCATTTAATTTATTAATTATTTAATCGGTAATAACAGCGATTGCAGATTTATAGATTTAGAAACAAAATTCTGTATAGCATGTTAATGTAAAATTATGTAAGGCCCTCCCACATGTTAACTCAAAAACGGGAATAAATAATTGTATGTAATGATCCTTTTTGCCAGGCAGTAATTACTGGTTATTAGCACATAAGCTTTAACCTACCACTTAAAACAAATCTAAAAACAATTATAATAAAGCAAAAAAGCATTACTATTGTTAACTATTTTGGAGGCATAAGTTATCTCTAACCTGACTTTTGCAGAACTTTGAAATGACTGAAAATTAAAATATAGTGAACCATGACATCATTTAATTCACTTCTGAATAGAATCTTACTGGCAATAAGCCTTATAGCCACCATTTCAGCAGGTTGCAGCATACAACAAAAGCATCTTGTTGCACCAAAGGCCTCGCAACACATCCAATACCTGACTTCTGAAAAATTGGCCGGCCGGTTTCCCGGTACCCCTGGTGATTCACTGGCAACTGCCTATATTCAACATTACTTTAAGCAATTAAACACCCAGTTGCTTTTTAACGATGGATTGCAGCAGTTTCCAGTTATAACCGGAATTAAAACCGGCGACAATAATCATTTGAAAATCAACAATCAATCATTTCAAATCTCAACCGATTTTCAACCACTTGGTTTTTCGGGTAACAATAAAATTAAAGCATCAGTAGTTTTTGTTGGTTATGGATTCAATATTAACGATGACTCCATTCAATGGAACGATTATCAACAAGTTAACGTTAATGGTAAATGGGTGTTGGCTTTAAGGATGGACCCCGATCTTGACAATATCAGCAGTCCGTATGCCATGTATGGGCAAGACAGGTATAAAGCCATGACAGCCGCCGATAACGGTGCCGCCGGGTTAATTTTGGTTAACCCATCAGATTACGAGAAAGAAGATATACTTGAACCATATCGAACCAGTCAGAGTCTTGCTTCGTCTAATATTCCGGTTATTCAGATAACACGAAAAACAGCCAACCTTATTTTAACACCATCGGGCTATACAGTTGACTCGCTCGAAAAAAATATCACAAAAAACCGTTTGCCTCGTTCAATTCCAATTGAAACCGAGGTGGAGGGCGAAACAGATTTAAGCCCCCGGTCGATAATAACCCAAAATATTGCAGCCTTGGTTAAGGGTACGACTTTGCCCAACGAATATATTGTGGTTGGAGCGCATTATGATCATCTTGGAATGGGGGGCCCTGATAGTGGCTCCCGCTGGCGCGACACAACTGCTGTTCACCCGGGAGCCGACGATAACGCTTCAGGCGTTGCAGCAGTGATGGAACTGGCTAAAAAAGTTCAGAAAAATCCGTTGCATCGCAGTGTTATTTTTGTAGCTTTTGGTGCAGAAGAGATGGGATTATTGGGTTCGAGATATTTTGTTGATAATCCTCCGGTTCCTGCATCATCCATAAAAGCCATGCTCAATTTTGATATGGTTGGCAGGCTCGACACGCTTCGAAATTTATCCATTGGTGGCACAGCTACAGCATTGGAACTGGAATCGGTTATTGATAGTATTGCACAGCCATTTAATTTTCGAATCAGGAAAAATCCTGAAGGAACAGGCCCTTCCGATCATGCCTCATTTTATCTGAGAAAAATTCCTGTTTTATTTTTCACAACGGGTGTACATGATGATTACCATACTCCAAACGACAAAGCGAATCTGATTAACGAAGAAGGGCTCGAATCGATTATCCATTTATCATACAATCTTTTAAACAAATTAGGAAGTTCAACCCAACCAATAACCTTCAACGAAGTAGCATCGGCTCAGCCAACTGTTACCCGCAGAAGGCTAAAAGCAACTCTGGGCGTGATTCCCGATTTTACATCACAGCAAAAAGGGGTGGGTATTGATGGTGTGCGGCCCGGAGGCCCTGCTCATAAAGCTGGCCTGCAGAAAGGTGATGTAATTATAGCTATTGATGGTAATCCAATTGAGAACATTTATGAATATATGTTCCGGTTAGCCAAATACAGCCCGGGCGATCGAATCAATGTCGACATTCGGCGAAATAATGAAATTATTGTATTTTTGATTGATTTATAAAAAACACCATTGGTCTGTAAATACATCATTCTGAAATATATGTAATATGAAGTTATTGAAGTTTTTCCTTATTTGGTTGGTGGCAATTATTTTAACCTTAGCCACAAGCATTTATCAACGGTTAACGGGGCCAACGCATCCCTTCAGAGCAACCGTTACAATCAACAACGAACCGGTTAAGCTACGCCTCCTTCGCAGTCATGGTGGTGAAACAGATGCACCATTGGTATTGCCCATTCAGGATAAAACTGTAACTGCCATCGTCCACTACAAGCAATATCCAACTGTACAAAATTTTGTTACCGATACGTTTAAGATGGCTGAGAAAGGATTAACCTTTTATCTGCCCAACCAGCCACCTGCCGGAAAACTGCAATACCAGATTGATATTATCCATAACAATCAGACCATTAGTTTGCCTTCACAAATTATTCGTTTTAAAGGAGATGTGCCTGCCTTTTGGTTAATTCCGCATGTACTGTTTATGTTTCTGGCAATTTTATTCAGTTTCTCAACCGGAATAACAGCCGCCTTCAACTTTCCGGTATTTAAAACCTATGCTTTATGGGCTGCTGTTTCATTCTTTATAGGGGGCTTAATTTTAGGACCAATCGTTCAAAAAGCGGCATTTGGCGATTGGTGGACAGGCATACCGTTTGGCTGGGACCTTACCGATAACAAAACATTGGTAGCTGCAATATTCTGGGCTATTGCCCTCTTTAAAAACCATCACCAGCCATCGCGCAAGTGGACTCTAATAGCCTGTATTGTAATGATATTGATTTATGCCATACCACACAGCATGTTTGGTTCAGAGCTCGACCATGAAACTGGTAAAGTTATTCAGGGCTTTATAATGCTGTTACCTGCCAGCATTCATAACATTTAAATATCCATCTTAATAACAAACAGTTACAGGTTATCATTAAATGTTATTTTACTGATAATCTGTAATTAAAAAACATTTATAAACTTTTTTGAATAACCAAATAAGGTATTATTTTTACAGCTTAATAAAGTCCACTCAATGTTTTTCATAGGGCCATCGGCAAATTTTTTACCCTATCTGCTTGTGATTCTTGTTTCGCTGGTGTATTACATCGAAGGCGGAACAGGAAAATCTCTACCCATTATTACAGAGAAAAGCATTGAGGTTACAAATGAGAGCAATGCCGTTTTTGCTGATTATTATATCGACAACTATAATATTGATGATGATAAAACGGTAATCTATAATTTCGTTAAAGTTTCTCCTCTTCCGGAATTACAACCCTTTACAAATTACGGGCTGTTATTAATTCCCAATGGCCCTCACAGGGCTCCTCCCTGCAATTCTGCTATTATTATTGCTTAATGAGGCTTTCCTTACAGGGATGCACGCTAAACAGCTTAGCTTTTGAAAATACATCCACCATTTCTATGCTTTAGTGGATAATATTTTAATGATTGGTATCTAACTTTTATCAGAATACGCTAATTCCTGATAATATAAACCATCCTAGCTAAATCGTTCCTGTTTAAGAGCTTATAATTAAGTAAAGTACACAGAAATTTATACCTATTGTATCATTTTTACACTTATAAAATGTTGAAGCATATTATATTTACAACCTTTTTTATATTACCAATTTTGGTATTATCGCAAAATCAAACACTTAGCGGACGTATTGTTGATAGCAACAGCGAAAATCCCTTACCGGGAGCTCACATCATGGTAGTGGGTACCACAGCCGGCACAGCAACCAATTCTGAAGGCCGCTTTACAATTGCGAATCTTCCTGCAAGAGCCATCACCATCAGGGTTTCGTTTTCAGGCTATTCTACAATAGTTACCGACCTTGTACTGCCATTAACGAACGAACTGGAAATTAAAATGGAACCGGTAGCGTATGATATTAACCAGGTGGTAGTTACCGGAACCCGAAGTCCAAAATCTTTAAAAGAAACACCGGTTTTAACCCAGGTAATATCCTCATCTACTCTCGAAACAGCCGACTTGCCAACCATTGAAACAGCCTTGGAGCGGACTGTTCCGGGCATTGAGTTCTCGCATGGCGCTTACGGGCCTTCCATTCAAATGATGGGACTGCCTGGAAATTATGTTGTATTTCTGAAAGATGGTAATAAAATTGCCGGCGAAACCAACGGTAATATCGATTATAACAGGTTATCGACACAGGGCGCCGACCGCATAGAATTGGTTCGCGGTGCATCGTCGGTTTTATATGGTTCAAATGCAATGGCCGGAGTGGTAAACGTTATCTCAAAACCACAAATTGAACCTGTAAAGCTCGATTTATTAACCCGTTATTCGAATTATAATACAGCTCTGATTGATGGTAATCTGGGTGTAAAGAACAACAACCTGGTAAGCCAGTCTTCTTACCGGTTTTCGCATACCGATGGCTACGATTTAAATGACATTACAACCGATGGAAAAACGGTTGAGCGCACCACTTCCAACCAGTTTACCCAGAAATTTATTTGGACTCCGCTCAAAAGGCTTGAGATGGAAGCTCGTGGTTCCGTGTTTGTTAACCACATGGAACAATCGTTATCAGCTCGAAACGATAAGGCCCATTCTGATTTGGATTATTCACTCCGGTCGAAATTCTATTTTACCACCAAAACCAATGTTGAAATCAACTGGCACGAAGATCGCTACAAAACTTATGAAAAAGAAGAATACAACCGATTGCTCCAATACGATAATCGTTATAAAAATTTAAGGGCCATCAGCAATATTGCCCTAACCGATAACAATATTATTACAACTGGAGTTGAGTTCATTAGAGAAAAATTGGTGGCGCCACGTAACAAGATTTTTTCGGAGAAAAACACCGACTGGGTTTTCTATGTTCAGGATGATGCCCGGATAACCAAATGGCTCTCTTTAACAGGTGGTATCCGCTATAATTACAATGTTGATTTTACCAACCATACCACGTGGCAATTATCAGCAATGACCAATTTCAATTGGTTAACCATTCGTGCAAATCTGGCCACTGGCTTTAAAACACCTACGCTGAAAGAACTGTACATGGATTACAGAATTCCAACCGGATTCCCTATTACACTTAAAGGAAACCCAGATCTTGAACCGGAAGAAAGTAAATACAGATCCATATCGGCCGAGGCGAATTTTAAGAAGCTGAATCTTTCGGTTAATGTTTATCAAAACAACATTGACAAAATGATTACTGAAGTACAACTTCCTTTTAATCCTGCCAACCCCGGACTCCATTACGTTTACCAAAATGTTGATGAAGTAAAGGTATATGGTATTGATTTTCTGGCAAACTGGAAACCACGGCAAGACATTCATTTGAGCGGTGGATACAGCTATTACAGCGCACTTGACGAAGGTCAGGACCGTCAGCTGATTGGTAGCCGAAACCATACCGCTAGGCTTAATCTGGATTATTATATGAATCACCCATTGCAACCAAAATTCGCTTTACAAAGTAGTTATTTCGGAGAAATTTACCGTACAATTATTGATGAAGAAAGTGGTGAAGAAACCAATGCCTGGCTGGATGGTTTTACCTTATGGAAAACAGTAATCTCAATTAAACCCATCAAAAACATTACAATTAATTGTGGTGTAGATAATATTTTCGACTACACCGATAGAAAAACATTTGCCACATTCAGTCCCGGAAGAACTTTTTTTGCAGGACTTAGGCTGTCGCTCTAATAAAATAAAAGAGGCCGTCTCAAAAGCAATTTTGGGCGGCCTTTTGTTTTTTTGGCTAAACCCATATTTGGGAATAGACAGAAATCCTAGCCATCTGTTTTTTTGTAAATCAGCACTGTTTTACGTTCTAAAAACGTTAAAAGACA
>CALEUX010000047.1 GCA_937920475.1 uncultured Marinilabiliaceae bacterium | reverse complement strand
CCTGCCTTCGTTTCCGAAGACAGGCTTTGTTATTTTCTAATTCTTATAAGTTCAATCAGCTGCTTATTTTTCTACATTCTTAAACTTCTTCTTCATGAAATTATAGGCAATAGGAGACGCAATAAAAATGGATGAATAAGTACCCACAAAGATACCAACGATTAATGCGAATACAAATCCACGAATTACTTCACTTCCGAAAAAGAAAATCACCAACAATACCACCAATGTAGTTAAAGAGGTGTTAATGGTACGACTGATGGTTGAATTAATCGCAAGGTCGAACACCTCTAATTGATTCCGTTTTGGATACAACGCGCGGTATTCACGAATACGGTCGAAAACAACTACTGTATCGTTGATGGAGTAACCAATTACTGTTAGTATGGCCGCAATAAATGCCTGGTCAATTTCCATTGCAAAAGGCATTACGGAATAGGCCAGTGAGAATACACCCAATACAATTATTACGTCGTGAACAACTGCAGCAATAGCACCTAACCCAAGTTCCCAGTTCCGGAAACGAATCAGGATGTAAAGGAAAATTACAATCAGCGAGAAGAAGATGGCATAAGCCGCTTTGGTACGGATATCACTGGCAATGGTTGGTCCAACTTTTTGTGAGCTCATCAGGTAGTCATCGAAAAACTGATCTTTGGTCACGTTGGCTCCGGTAAAGCTTTTAATCCCTTCGTACAAAGCATTCTCAACAGCTATATCGGCCGACTCGTCGGTGTTTTCAATCAGATAGTTGGTGGCAATTCTGATTTGATTAGCACTACCGAAGGTTTTTACTTCGGTATTCGCACCGTCGAAAGAGGCCAGCAACGACGACTGAATATCGGTAGCACTTTGAGGTTCTTCAAATCGAATCACATAAGTACGTCCGCCGGTAAAGTCAATACCCTGTTTTAATCCACGTGTTGCAAGAGAACCAACTGATACAATAAACAAAACACCAGAAAGGATAAAGAAAGTTTTACGTTTCTCCAGAAAAGCGATATGAGCATTTTTGAACAGATTCTCGGTAAACTTAGTTGTGAAACTGATATCTACTTTCGAGTTCAGCAGAGTTTCATAAATCAGGCGTGTAATAAATATAGCCGAGAAAAATGAGGTGGCGATACCAATCATCAATGTGGTTGCAAATCCTTTGATTGGGCCCGTTCCGAATAAGAACAGAATCAACCCGGTAAGGAATGTGGTTACGTTGGCATCAATAATGGCCGAGAAAGCATTCTTATAACCATCGGATATGGCCAGACGTAACCCTTTGCCCGCTCGAAGTTCCTCCCTGATACGTTCGTATATCAACACGTTGGCATCGACCGACATACCTATGGTTAAAACGATACCAGCGATACCGGGCAATGTAAGCACTGCATTAAAAGCAGCCAACACACCCATTACGAAAAACATGTTGGCAATAAGGGCTATATCAGCTACTACACCGGCTTTAAAACCATAGTAAAGAATCATGTAAATAAGCACTACAAGGAATGCCCAAATAAAGGAACGTAAACCGGCATCTACTGCTTCTTTACCCAAGGATGGACCAACAACGGTATCCTCTACAATACGTGCAGGAGCAGGAAGTTTACCTGATCTCAGAATGTTGGCCAAGTCTTTGGCTTCCTCCGGAGAAAAATTGCCGGTAATGGAACTCTGACCACCTTTAATCTCATTCTGAACAGTAGGGAAACTATATACATAACCATCCAAAACAATGGCAATGGATTTTTTAATATTAGCTTTGGTTAATCGGGCCCAGGTTTTAGCACCTTCAGCATTCATCGACATGCTGATTTCAAAAGCACCGGTTTGATTGGTTACCATGCGGGCATTTGTTACCGCATCACCTTCAAGTGGAGCACGGCCATCATGACTGGTTGATTTAATGGCCACCAGCTGAAAATAACTTTCTTTGGTTTGAGGATTGCTGATCCAATACTGAAGTTCATCGGCAGGAATCGGCTTAATTGTCCACATCAAACGTAAATCGCGCGGCAATAAAGACCTTACCTGATCAAGATTAAAATAAGAGTTAACTTTTGAAGTATCGCGCGATGAAGCCACTCCAATTACCGGACCGGTAGCTCTGCCACTAGGCTGAAGATAGGTAAACAACGATTTCCCAACTACTTCGGCTTCCTGAGTTTGTTCGGTTTCAAGGTCTCTTAACAAACTTAATTCATCGTTGGTGGTAGCTGTAACGGTATCGTTTTGTTCAGTAACAACCTCTGGTGTTTCAGTTTTGGACGATTCCAAACGCGCAACCAGATTATTAATCTGAGTTATACTCTGAAATATTTCTTCGTTATCGTAGGTTTCCCAGAACTCAAGACTGGCAGTCCCCTGCAAAAGTTTACGAACCCTTTCTGGCTCCGTTATACCGGGAAGTTCAATCAAAATCTGACCATCTTTCTGAAGCCTTTGAACATTAGGCTGGGTAACACCAAACCGGTCGATACGGGTACGTATAATATTAAACGCGTTATCAATAGCATTACGCGATTCCTCTTTCAGAACTTTTAAAATATCGTCGTTTGAAGAGTTATAACTTACTTTTTCGCGTAATTCGGCGGTACCGAAAATCGCGGCTAAACTGCCATTTGGAGCAACTTCTTTAAATGCTTCACCAAATAAATCTACAAAGTTCCGGATGGAGGTCTTTTCTCTCTCCTCTGCCAATTTTATGGCTTCAAGAAACTTCTCGTTCTGGTTGTAATTTGACAGCGCTTTTACAATGTCGGCAACTTTTACTTCAAGAATAAGGTTCATACCACCTTTCAAGTCAAGACCAAAGTTGATCTCACGGTTTTTACACTCCTTATAAGTGTATTTTCTAAGCCATAAGAAATTATAAACCGTTTCGTTTGAAATGGAATCCAGATATGAATATTCATAGCCGCGAATCAGTTCAAGGTTTCCTTTGGCTCGCTCTTGAGCATATTCCCGTGCATTTTTCTCTACTTTCCGGGTGTAATAAGTAAACGTTAACTGATATAAACTCACTAATGCCAGAAGGATGGCAAATAGTCTGATCGCTCCTTTGTTTTGCATTTCTTTATCTTTTATTCTGATTCAAAAACATGTTTTTTTTGAGTGGATTTGATAATCGCGCAAATATAACTGATTTTTTTAAAAACTTTTAACCCTTATTCGTCAATAATAAGTTTTTATTAGACAAATAAATTATCAAACCTGAAGACAGTTAAAATTTAGATATGAAATTCCACTAGTAATTGCTTAAATTTAGATATAAGATATTTAGAAGCGAAGCAACGCGTAGTCCCGAGTATCGGGATAAGATGGATAGAGAAGATTTGTAAGTTTTTTTTTAATGTCTTAGCATCTTTCCAGGCTTTTCTATCCGTCTAATAATCTTATCCCGATACTCGGGATTGCGTAAACTTCAATTCTAATCATCTTAATAATAATTTCAATATTAAATTTAAACGGTTTCTAAGATTCAAAGATGTGTTGGTCACGAAAGCCCATGTATGGGTGATAGGATTTTATAAAAAGTGGTAATTGACAGTAAATAATTACGATTCTGATTTTTTAACAACAGATTTAAAAACCCGTATTCCAACCAGATAAACGGTAAGAAATGAAACAATCGACATAAAAACCAGAGGAATGATTAAACAATAACCAGAAGGTGTAAAAGAATAATAAAACCCTGACAACCAATAATCAATAACCAAGGGAGATATAAGTAGTGATGACAATATGCCGGCAAAAATATATCCTGAAACACCCCTGAAAGTCCCAACAAGAATGAGTGGTGATGAGGCAGACAACATTCTGCTGATTTCCATATTCTTGGATTTGCTTTGAACCACAAATGATACCATACCAATTAATCCCAGGATAGCGAAAACCAAGGCAATAAAAGCCAGAATTAATCCAATTCGGGCAAACCTGTATTCTTCGCGGTACAGTTCATCCAATTTATCTATTTGATTAAAATAAACAAATGGCTCCTCAGGCAATACAGAAGTCCAAACCTCTTCAACTTTATGAATACCAACTTCCATTGAACCCTTCTTAAACTTTACCAACAAATGCTCGGAGCGGGCACCCTGAAAATGTTGCATAAAAACCATTGGGCGAACCTGATTTTTTAAACTTTCATAATGAATATCTTTTATAACACCTATCACATTTAATACCAGTTGTTCTGTTGCCAACCCTGAACCTATCAATTCCAGTTTACAATTTTCAAGCTGGTTAAAGCCAAGCATTCGTGCGGCCGATTCATTAATAACCACCAAAGAAGAATCGGCATAATCCTGCTCTTCAAACCATCGGCCTTTGGCCAACCTGGCACCAATGGTTTTAAAAAAATGCGCATCAACCATATTTGTGGCCATTAAAACAACCTGGGCCGTATCGCTAACATTTTTATACGACATAATAGATGTTTCATCGCCAGGGACAAAATGAACCGAACTAACACTTTCAATTTCATCTTTGCTTAACAACAATTGTTTTACCGAGTCGGATTGTGCACCTAAAGCATACTCCCTTTCAATAACAATGAGGTTCTCCGGATTGTATCCGACCGGGGCGCTTTTTAAAAAATTCAATTGATTGTGCATGGCCATTGACACACTCATTAAAGCTACAGCAATACAAATCTGAAAAGCTACCAAAATGCCCCTGATAATTATGCCCCATCGATGAGTACGCATCTGGCCTTTAAACACTTTTTCGGCCCGCAAGCCTGAGAAAAAGAACGAAGGGTAACTGCCGGCTATAACACCTATCAGTAAGGTAATAAGCAATACCCAGCCAAAACTTATTTGATTAATAAAAGAGCTATGCCCCATGGAGATATCAAAAAGTTCAGTAAACCTCCCAAAAAATAGTTCCATAAAAACAAGGGCAAGTCCTAATGCTAAAAAACAAAACAATACCGACTCTATAAAAAATTGTAACACTAAATGCCGGCGTCCGGCACCGAATGTTTTTCGTATAGCTATCTCTTTAAACCTGCGTGCAGCTCTGGCAGTGGTTAAATTCATGAAATTAATGGCTGTAATCACCAAAATAAAAATAGCAATTCCGGCAAAAACTGAAACATAGGTTGAGCTGGCACCTTTTTGAATTTCATGATCCAGATGAGTGCTTAAATGGATATCTGAAATGGGCTGAACCTTTGCTCTAACCGTCATTTTTTCATAATCCACATCCATCCCAACAGCAAAATCATTGAAATAAATACGAGACAATTTTCCGGACTCAGTATTAATATAATTTTCCAAAGAATCGATGGACACATCTTCACTTAATCTCAGATAGGTATATGTATTTAATGCAAACCAATTATTAATCCATTTAGGATACTCGTCTTTCAGACTTTCCTCCATACGTGATTCTATAATTTGCCAATTAGCAATAAAATCGGCCCGCAAGTGGGTGTTTTCAGGCAAATCGTAATAAACCCCGGTTACTTTCAATACCAACCCATTATCCAGCGTTAACTCTTCACCCAATGGATTTCTGGTTCCAAAAAAACGTTGTGATGCCGAACGTGATAAAACAACCGAATTGGTATCGTTAAAAACCTCAGTTGGATTTCCAATAAGAAATGGAATTTCAAAAACATGAAAAAAACCATTGTCGGCATAAAAAAAGTAAGGCTCATTAAATCTGGCATAATTGCTTTTAACAAGTTTTCTTGTTCCCGGAACCAAACGTGACGAAGCTTTTACGCCATTGAAACCCGATGCCACCTGAGCCAGTGGCTGCGGAGTCAGGGCACTTTGAATGGTATCATCGCCAATCATTCCATGACTTACCAATCTGTATATATGTTCCGATTCGGGATAATGCGTATCGTAACTTGTTTCGTAATCAACATAAGCCAGCACCAATAAAGCAATGGCTATACCAAACGACAAGCCAATAAGCGACACAAGAGAAAACCCCCTGTGTAATAAAATATTGCGAAAAGCTATTTTTATAAAACTACTCCAACGCATAAATCCGCTTATAAAATAACTTATATTAAACCCTGACTTCCTTGAGTTACAATATGACCATCGAAAACCTGCACCATTCTTTGTGCTTTTTGAGCCTCACGTAACGAATGTGTAAACAAAACCACGGCTATGCCATGTTCATTTACCATTGATAACAACTCCATAATTTCAGTTCCACTGGCTGAATCCAAATCACCGGTGGGCTCATCGGCCAGTAGTAAGCCCGGATTAAACACAACGGAACGTGCCAGAGCAACAGTTTGCTGCTGCAGATTAGTGAGTTGCCTTGGGTATTCATGTCGCTTATGGCTAAGGCGGAACCTTTCCATAGCCTCCATAAGCCTGTACCGCCGTTCCTTTAACGATAAATTGTGATAAATCATAGGCAACTCTATGTTTTCCTGAACTGTAAGTTCATCAACAAGATTAAAGTGCTGAAAAACAAACCCAATATTTCCTCTTCTGATACGGGTTCTCTGACGTTCAGGCAAACTTCCAATCTCCCGGCCCATGAAAAAAACTTCACCCGATGTGGGATTATCGAGCAGGCCAAGTATATTAAACAAACTGGTTTTTCCCGAACCAGAAGGGCCAAAAACTGCTACATATTCTCCCTTCCCAACATCCAAATTAACATTGCTTAATGCTGGTGTTTCAACGAAACCATTTCGGTAAACTTTAACCAAATTGCGCGTGTGAATCATAAAATTGTTCATTTTTGAACAGTGGTTGTTCGTTTATGGACAAAAATCCTCCTACCCGAACTTTAAACAGTATTTTAACAACAATACCATTTATCAATATTCGACAGGTTAAGTCTTTCTTTATTAACGTAAAAACTATTTCTGCAAACTCAGGAAAACCCGTTTGTAAATAACAAATAGTTTTGTTCATTAATGGAATTCATAAACCATGCCATCAAAATTATAAAGCTGTTTAACTGACACTTAACCTAACTAACCATCAACTAACAAACAGTAAAAATATAGTTAATTGTTCGATTTCGAACAAAAAATAATTGGATTCATACTTTTTTTTTATAATTTTGATGAGAATGTTTAGTATGTAAGTTTAAAGAATGCTGATAATACCCTAAAGATTTTACCACCAATTACTGTCTATTTGAGATTATTAGGAAGCCATTTACAAAAATTGGTTGAGTATTGGAATAGGAAATTATCTGTTTTTTGAATCCTTTTTTAAACCCGATTGTTTATTCCAGAACATCTGAAAATTATTAACGCCAATTAACCCGCATTGTTATGGCAACAAAATCAGGAAAAATCCTTGCAATTGATGATAATGCCGATATTCTTTTCGCTTTAAAGCTTTTGTTAAAACCTCACGTGGAATTAATCCGCACAGAAACCAGCCCTTCACGAATCCCTCAATGTATGGCTGAAGATGATTTTGATGTAATTCTGTTGGATATGAATTTCACAAAAGATGCCATTAGCGGAACAGAAGGTTTTACCTGGCTGGAGAAAATTCTGCAATTAGACCCGTCGGCTGTGGTTTTATTTATAACAGCTTATGGCGATGTTGAAAAATCGGTAAAAGCCATTAAAGCAGGAGCCACCGATTTTATAATAAAACCATGGCAAAACGAAAAACTGATAGCAACCATTTCATCGGCTGTTAAACTCAGGGAATCGCGACGTGAAGTAAGCAACTTAAAAGAACGCCAAAAGGAGTTTAACACCATTATGGACCAGCCTTTTGCCGATTTTATTGGCACGTCGCCCGGAATGAAAAAAGTATTCAACACCATTTCAAAAGTGGCCGGCACCGATGCCAATATTTTAATACTGGGCGAAAACGGAACGGGAAAAGAACTGGTGGCCAGGGCCCTTCACCGGCACTCTGCCCGTAAAGACGAGTCGTTTATAAGTGTCGACTTAGGTTCGTTAAGCGAAACACTCTTCGAAAGCGAACTCTTTGGCCATATGAAGGGCGCCTTTACCGATGCCAAAACCGACCGTCCGGGGCGTTTTGAACTGGCATCGGGCGGCACCATTTTTTTGGATGAAATTGGAAACCTATCGTTGCCATTGCAAGCCAAATTGTTAACCGTGCTCGAACGCCGCGAAGTAACCCGTGTTGGCGCCAACAAACCAAAACCTATCGACATCAGGTTAATTAGTGCTACAAATATGGGCATTAAACAGATGGCTTTAGAGGGCTCTTTCAGGCAGGATTTACTTTACCGAATTAACACTGTTGAAATTGACATTCCTCCATTAAGAGAAAGAGCTGAAGATATTCCTTTACTGGCCGACCATTTTCTTAAAATATTCTCGAAAAAATACAATAAAAAAGTTGGCAGGTTAAGTCCTCAGGTTATTAAAAAATTAACAGCTTATTCATGGCCGGGGAATGTTCGTGAGTTCCAGCACGTTATTGAGCGAACCCTTATCATGAGCGATTCTACCACTCTAACAGAGCAGGATTTTCATTTGTCGGCGCACACGCAAAGTGCAGGCGAACTTGAAATTGACTCTTACAATCTGGACGATGTGGAACGCAAAATCATTGAAAAAGTATTAAAAAAACATCAGGGCAATGTTTCAAAAGCAGCATCAGACCTTGGATTAACCAGAACATCACTTTACCGAAGACTCGAAAAATATGGTCTTTAATAAATTCCGAATCAATTTTGTGATTCGCACATTGCTGTTGGCAGCATCGATGTTTATTAGCCTCTATTTGTTTTTTTACACCAGTTTAACCATTACCATGATAATGGCCGCTCTGGTTGTATTAATTCAGATAGCAGCTCTGATTTACTATGTTGACCGCACCAACAGAGTTTTGAATGATTTTTTGCAATCCATCCGATACTCCGATTTTACCAGAACTTTTCAGGTTGAAACCACCGATTCTACGTTTGATAAACTTAAGGCCACTTTTAATGATGTAATAAAAGATTTTCAGGCCGTTAGAGCAGAAAAGGAGGAGAGCTATTATTATTTACAAACGGTTATTCAGCATATTGGTATTGCACTGATTGCCTATCAAAAAGATGGAACCGTGGAGTTGATAAATAACGCCACAAAAAAAATGTTTCAGATTAGAACTCTGAATAACATCCAGGCTTTGAGAGAATACAATCCGGAACTGGTTCAGAAGCTACTGACCATAAGGCATGGTGAAAATCTGCTCTTAAAAATTCGGGAAAAGGATGATTTGCTGCAACTCTCGATTTACGGGACCGAATTTAAAATTCAAAACCGCACCATCCTGCTTGTATCTATAAAAAACATCCAACAGGAACTGGATGAGAAAGAGATGGAATCGTGGCAAAAGCTTATTCGGGTGCTTACCCATGAAATTATGAACTCCATTACGCCTATCTCGTCACTCTCATCAACAGTAAACCTTTTAATCGACGATGTGACTGATACCTTAAAAACAAAGGATGGCTGCAACGAGGAAGTCGACAACCTACACGAAATAGGCGAAGCGCTCAAAACCATTCACAACCGCACCGATGGCTTAATTCATTTTGTAAACACCTACCGTAATCTTACACGCATACCAACACCAACTTTCTCGATTTTTCCGGTAGCACGCCTTTTAAACAACATTCGCAATCTTCACCTTAAAGAGTTAGAAGAAAACGGCATTACATGTTTGATAAACGTTGAGCCGGCATCGCTGGAACTTTCTGCCGACGAAAAACTCATTGAACAGGTGCTTATTAACCTGATTAAAAACTCCATGCACGCACTCGAAAATATTAAGAATCCTGTTATTGAACTGAGAGCCTTTTTAAATAAGCGTGGAAGAATTACCATTCAAACCATCGATAACGGCCCTGGTATTTTGCCTGAAGTACTCGATAAAATTTTTATCCCATTCTTTACAACCAAACCTCAGGGCTCGGGCATCGGGCTAAGCTTATCGCGACAAATTTTACGCCTTCATGGGGGAAATATCAATGTATGGTCGGAACCTGAAAAAGGAGCAGCTTTTTCACTGAGTTTTTAAAGACTTTAACGTTTAGCGTAATTCTTTAAGGCGGTTAAACATCACCGCCAGATGGGCATAAAGCGAAGTGTTTTGAATAACAATGTTCTCAGGCACAACAATTCGAACAGGCGTAAAGTTCCAAATGGCTTTAATTCCGTTGTCAATCATCATTTGAGCAACCGATTGTGCATTTTCGGTAGGAACGGTGAGAATTCCAATTTCTATTCCATGGCCTTTCTTATTCTTAAACTCATCCACATGGTAAATTGGAACTTCACCAATTTCTTTACCAATAACTGATGGATTGACATCAAAAGCTGCCACTATTTTTAGTCCGTACTGCACCAGTCCATGGTCGTGCAACAATGCAGTTCCAAGACTTCCGGCGCCAAACAAATAGGCTTTATCCATTTGGGTAAAGCCAAGAAAACCCTCCAAGGCTTCAATTAATGGCTCAACTTCGTAACCAACGCGGGTTTTGCCTGAAATACCAGTGTAGGATAAATCTTTGGTAACCTGGGTGGGATCAACACCATTATCGCGTGCTATTAATGTAGAAGATACATATTTACTGCCCCGCCGGTGCTCTAGTTTCAAATAGGCAAGGTAACACGGCATCCGTCGTAATGCCGGTTCAGGAACAAGAAAATTTTTCTTTTTAACTGAGCCCTCCTCCATGATGTCGTATTACATTTTTACAAAAATAAGAAGATTTTTTATTCTTTAAGTATAAAGATCATATTCTCGTGTTTAGACGCAATCAACTAGCTGTTAGTTCTTAGCTCCTGATTGTTAGTTGTTAGTTGTCAAAAGCTAAAAACTAAACACTTCTGCCTTCTGCCGTAAAACTGCTGATCTGCCTTTATCTTCTTATAAACTTTAAAAAAAAAGACCACTTGTGGTGGTCTATCGGTTGTGGGCGCTAACGGATTCGAACCGCTGACCCTCTGGGTGTAAACCAGATGCTCTGAACCAGCTGAGCTAAGCGCCCTCATTTTTTTAAGCGATGCAAAGATAGAAGAGTTTTAATGAACAGCAAAAACTTTTTTAAAATTAAATTGCTTCTGCCACAACAAAAGTGCTTCCACCTATGAAAATCAAATCATTAATACGCGCTTTTTTTTTCGCTTCATTAACAGCATCCAAAACAGTTGTATAAGCTTCTCCATATAGTCCAAACTTTTTAGCTTCTGATTTTAAAATATTTGCATCCAAGCTGCGAGGAATATCTGCCCGGGTAAAATAATAAGTCGCCTGCTTAGGCAATAATTTCAAAACAGCATCAATGGCTTTATCGTTAACCATTCCCACAACCATATGTAAATTATTAAATGGCGTTTCGCAAATTTGAGACACCACTTCCTTTATGCCATCCTCATTGTGTCCGGTATCACAAACAATTAACGGATTGGTTTGAAGAATTTGCCAACGCCCCATTAATCCGGTATTTTTAACAACATGGCACAACCCTTCCCGAATATTTTCCTTCGATATTTCAAAACCTTTTAAAATAAGTTGGTCTATGGCAGAACACACCGTTTGTACATTTTTAGTCTGGTATTTACCTAAAAGAGATAACCGAACCTGCTTCAAAAAAAATTCATCATTTTTATAAACATCAATTTCCTGAGATTGTTCAAGCCGTCTGACAGTCTTACATAAGTAGGCCGAATCGGCAAATGTGAGCGAAGCCTTACAATCATTGGCGATTTGTTGAAAAATGTCAGCAACCTCTTCCTGGTATTGCCCAACAACGGCGGGAATACCCTTTTTAATTATACCTGCCTTTTCGCGGGCTATTAATTGTAAGGTATTACCAAGCAACGCCATATGGTCCATTCCAATATTGGTAATAACACTAATTTCGGGACGGATGATATTGGTTGAATCGAGCCTACCACCCAATCCCACCTCAATAACAGCCACATCAATCTGCTGTTGTGCAAAGTAGTTAAAAGCCATGGCCACCGTCATCTCGAAAAAGGAGGGTGAAACCTTTTCAATCACAGGTTTATGGTTCACCACAAAATTGGTTACTTCCTCTTCAGAAATCATCTCTCCATTAATCTTAATGCGCTCGCGAAAATCGCGTAAATGAGGCGAAGTATATAAGCCGGTACGGTATCCGGCCTCCTGAAGAATTGATGCAATCATATGCGATACCGAGCCCTTACCATTGGTGCCTGCTACATGGATGGTTCTGAAATGTTGATGCGGATGCTTAAAATAGGCATCCAGATACATTGTATTGTCGAGGTTATCCTTATAGGCTGATGGACCTGTGCGTTGAAACATCGGTAACTGATCGAACAAAAATTGAATGGCTTCTGAATAGGTCATCTAATATTAATTGCAAAAAACAGGTTACAAAATTGATAAATTAACGGTTAAAATGGTACATTTAGTTGTTAAATGACTGAAAAAATAGAGAAGTCAATCCATTAACCCTAATCAACTAATTACCAACTTAAAATAATTCATTATGGCTACTAAAAAGAAAAATAGCTCCAAAATTTTCATTCTTGATACTAACGTGTTGTTACACGACCATCAGTGCATTTATAACTTTCAGGAAAACGATGTTATTATTCCCATTGTGGTTTTGGAAGAATTAGACAAGTTTAAAAAAGGCAGTGATCAGATTAATTTTCAGGCCAGAGAATTTGTGAGACAATTGGATCAGTTGGCCGGAGAACTGTTGTTTACCGAAGGGGTGTCATTGGGAGCCGGTAAAGGAAGACTTTTTATTGCCACAGGCAAGAACTTTCCGCAAATAATGAACGACTCTTTCAGTGAAAAAACGCCCGACCACAGAATTCTGGCCATCGCGCTTTACGTTAAAGACCAGTTTAAGGATAGAACCACGGTTTTTATTAGTAAGGATATTAACCTTAGGATGAAGGCCAAATCGCTGGGATTAACCGCCGAAGATTATGAGTCGGACAAGGTTAAGAATATTGAAATTTTGCATAAAGGGGTTGAAACTTATGAGAATTTCAGCCTTGAAATTATCGAGAAACTTTACAAAACAGGGTCTGTTCCCCGGGCGGAATTTCCGATGAAAGAAGAAGATACGCTTGCCAACAAGTATTTTATATTAAAGAATCAAAATCAAAGCGTACTTGCCTGGTTTGACCCTTTCAGTCAAACGGTTCGCCGGGTTGAGAAACACGCTGCTTTTGGCATAGAGCCCAGAAATGCAGAGCAAACTTTTTCGCTCAATGCCTTATTGAATCCCGATATTAAGTTGGTATCGCTTACCGGAAAGGCCGGAACCGGTAAAACACTGTTGGCTTTGGCAGCAGCGCTTCAACAGCATAAAATGTATAAACAGGTTTTGCTGGCACGCCCAATTGTGCCGCTGTCGAATCGCGACCTTGGATTCCTCCCGGGCGATATTAAGGAAAAAATAGGACCTTATATGCTGCCTCTTTTCGACAATTTGACGGTGATTAAAAACAGATTTGCTGCTACAAGCAAAGAAATAACCCAAATTGAAGATATGCAAAAGAAAGAAGAGCTGATTATTACGCCTTTAGCCTATATCAGAGGAAGAAGCCTTTCAGATGTTTTCTTTATAGTTGATGAGGCTCAAAACCTTACTCCTCACGAAGTTAAAACTATTATTACCCGGGCCGGCGAAGGCACCAAAATGATTTTCACCGGTGATATTCATCAAATTGACTCACCTTATCTGGATATGCAGTCGAATGGATTGGCCTATCTGACTGATAAAATGCGGGGACAAGATCTTTTTGCGCATATCAATCTGGTAAAAGGTGAGCGCAGTTATCTGGCCGAACTGGCATCTAATCTTTTATAAGGTTTTGCATTAAACAATCATTCAGAAACGCTAAGAACTAACGCAAAAAAGGTTCTTTGCGTTTCTGCTTTTTTTCTAAGGTTATTTCAATTTGAATATACCGTTTCCAAAAGATGACTGTTAAAAATGGTAACCGGAGCAATTACTGGTTCATCAAATGGGATTGCATTGCCATATCTTTCGTCCATTTTTTCCTTTACCGCCTGATGATTTATATTAAAATCACTTAAACGCTGCAAATCGCCTAATTTAACGCCTGTAGCTCTTTCATAAATTTTCCAGACTAATTCGGAGCAATAGATTTTATCATCCGACCATTCAAAAGTTAAATCATACGCCTTCCCTTTAAACCGGTTCCCAATCTCTTTCATTTTTATAAGGCAGTCGGCAGTTAAAACCTCATTGGCATTTTTAATTCGTTTAACCACGAAATGACCATTGGCTCCTCTGGCAATCCATTGTTTTAATGGTGTAAGCTCAACTGTTTGTATGGCCTCTAAAACAAATAACCCTTTATTGGTTTTATAAATTATACCACAATGTGAGTATGGAGATTCTGTTGCAAGTTGAATAGCCTTACTTTGTTGAGATAATGATTCGTGAAAAATAATATCACCATCCCTGAGAATTTCTAAAAAGCCAGTTTGATTTAACTTCTTATCACCCTCAGAAGCATGGTTGCTACCACTTCTCCAAACCATCAAAAAGCTATACACCACAACAACAATAATTAAAACTCTCAACAATCGCTTTTTCATCCAGATAATTATTAACTAAAATCAATATTACTCAAATCTAAACCAGTCGAACGAGCCAAATCCGGAGCTCTCCTGCATATTTGGATTGATATTTAACAACCCTACCTTAGCGCCAATAATCTGTTCACCATATGTGATTTATTGTATGCCAGCATGAATCTAACATTTATTTTTTATCAATAATCCGCTGTATTTCCTTTTGAGTTGCAGAATCGATAACATTGGCCAAACTACCTGTTGAATAGTTGTATTTAAAAACCTGGATGGGCTCGGTGGCGCTATTAAACTTGCCATCCTTATTACGGTCAATACCAAATAAGATTAATAAATCTTTGGTTCCTTCAACAAACTTGTACGACAAAACGGTCATGTCATCCTTGCCAACCCTTTTCAATCGGCTCTCTTTAAAGGAATAAACGTTGAGGTTGGTAAAATCAGCCAAAGTTATCTTGCCATCTTTGTCCGTATCTTTTTCAGATGCTTCAAAAACGGCCAGAATTTCATCATCATAATAAACAACCGCCAGGTTTTTACCCATTACCCTGGCATCACAAACATTCCGGGTTTTACTGTTCTTGTAGTCGTAAACAATAAGATTAATAAAGGAACCGTAGAATTGTTTTACCCTGATTTTACGTGATGAGCCGGAGCTAAATTTATCCAATAACTCATCCACTCCTTCACCATAATATTCTGGATTTTCAAGAGTTCGCAGTGCAACAGGAATTAGGTAAACCAAGTGGGCAGTGTCAACCAGCCTGGGCTCCTCATACGATATAATTTGCTGACGTAAACTATCACGACCGAGCCTTTCAACCTGTTCATCGGCCAACAAAACATTGGTTTCAACTATTGGTTTTGATGGCCACAAATCAGATATTATAAATCCAAGAAAAGATATTAAACCAATAGCAGCCATTAACACAACAATAGTGCTAAATAAAGCCAGCATTTTTTGATTGTAGTTTTTAATTTTATCGATATTCATTGCGATATTATTTAATTTCTATTTTGAGCTTTTAAAGAATGGTTTTACAGATTGATTCACCACGTGTCATCTCCGGATTTAACAATGAGATCAAAACGTTGAATAAACGCATCATTTATATGCTCACTGGCTGAAGTATGGAATTGGGAATCAAACTCAGGCCTCAAATTTTTGAAGGCAAAATCTTCAAGGTAAACAGGAATGATTCTTTTGGTGGTGTCACTGCTTTTGTCGGAAAGAGCAATCCATTTAATAGTTACTTTATATCGGTTATCCTGATAATTAATTAAAACAAAACCCGTGAAATAATTGTACAACACATAATAAGTAACACCAGCATTCCGAATCCCTTTACGTTTAGTATCCACGTAAACTGGTCGGAGTTCACCTCTTATTTTATTGGGAGAAATATCAATTTGCTGTAGTATGCCTTTATCCTTTACCTGCTCAACCAACTGTTCAAACGACAATGATGTTTGAAAGGTTTTTTGCCAAATAATTAATTGGCCATCGATGTAGAAATTATTGACAGATTCCTGACCTGAAAGAGAGTTAAAGGAAAAGTATGCAAAGACAATTGCAATACAAAAACGTAATTTGCTCATTTTGAAGGGTTGAGGATTATTATTTATACTTCATCGAATATACAAAAAAAGCATTAATCTCACCCTCTTAACTCATAAATGTAATTTTAAAACTCACCGACATCAAAACAGAAAATCAGTCTGTTCTTGCAATTAACACTTCATTTGTTCTAATCAGATAGGTTCTGTTTGTATCAGTATTTTTTATTAATGCCACAACCTGTACTTTAATTCTCGGTCCCCATTTAGGGCCATTTCGTGAAACTCGCTCCATTTTATAATTTTCCGGATAAGTAGGCTCACAACAATAATCGGCTTGCCAAACCAAATTGCCGTAAACAACATATTGTTGAATCATTCGGATATTGGATGGTATTGGAGATTGATCAACAGTGGTTAACCAATTAATCGAAATCAAAGGTTGTCCATCCACAGGGCTTACTGGCATAAAATCGCGCCAAAGGTAGGCTTCCAATTCAAACTGTTGATTATTAATTGTTATAACATCAGAAGAAACAAGTGTTAATCGTCTGGCCATAGCCTGATCTTGCGTAACATTTGTATCAACAAAAAATACTTCTTCTTCCTGATTGCACGCGAAAAGAAAAAGAATGGATGTAAACATTAGTGCATTACGAATCATAATTGTGGCTTTTAGCTTTTTTCAATTGATGATTCAAAAACAGTATGGTTGCGTTAAAAGATTTAGAATTACCTGTTTTTTTTGTCTGTCTTTTATGCCCGAAGGCAAACCCATAAAAGAAACTCTACTCCTGAATGGCTTCAGAAATCTTTTTAATCCTTTCAACCTTCCAAACCTTATATAGCCCCCAAATCATACCTGATAAAAAGAGAATTTTCAATATAATTCCATGCAATAAGCGCAATGGTTCAATAAAAAACACCACACCATACAACAAAATCAGAGATAAAAAACCCAGTAATAAAGCAAAAAAAGGTTCCTTAAATGATACAAACCCCAAAATCACCATCATAAAGCTTATAAACAATTGTGGCATTGCTATTATATCATCCTGGTTAAGAATCAAGCTTCTTAAAGCAACCAAAATGTTTATTCCTCCAATAATGAACAAGATATATCTCGAATAGAGCAGCGCTTTATTGGCATCTTTTACAGTGTTAATCAAACCAACATAACTGGAAATAAACTCCTGCTTTTCGCGCTCGTTACCCAAAAATGGATATGCACACTTTTCACAATTTAAAGGTTCTTCAATATACTCCGAGTAACAAACGGGACAAAATACTTTAATGCTCACATAATTATGTTTTACTTAAACCAAATATACTAATTATTCAGAACCATTAAACATTCAACCCTCTATTAACCATAATTCGTATATTTGCCATATTCAATTGTTATTCAAAATGACCAATTATAAAAATCTTTGCATGGCGGCTGTAGAAATAACCCGCCAAACAGGCCTCTATATTCGATCGCAACGTGAAAACGTTGGTATTGAAATAGAATCAAAAGGTAAAAACGATTTTGTAACGCAATTCGATAAAGAAGCCGAACGCAGATTGATTGCCGGCCTAGAGAAGATTTTACCCGAATCGGGCTTCATTGCCGAAGAGGGTACATCCTCAAAGAAGGGAAAACGGTTTAACTGGATTATCGACCCCATTGATGGCACCACCAATTTTATTCATGGTCTGTTTCCCTATGCCATAAGCGTTGGATTGATGGAAGATGACAGAATGGTGGCCGGAGTGGTTTACGAAGCCGGGTTGGATGAGTGTTTTTATGCCTGGGATGGTGCTCCGGCTATGCTCAATAACAAAGAGATAAAAGTGTCGCAAAAGCCAAAAGTAGCCGATAGTCTTATTGCAACAGGTTTCCCTTACACCAACTTTTCATTGATGGAGGAGTTTATGCTATCGCTCGATTACTTCATGAAGAACAGTCATGGCATGCGGCGATTAGGTTCAGCAGCTGCCGATTTGGCCTATCTGGCATGTGGCCGGTTTGATGCTTTTTACGAGTACGACCTGAAGCCTTGGGATGTGGCAGCTGGTACCTTTATTGTAATTCAGGCCGGAGGGAAAGTTGCTGATTTTTCGGGTGGACGAAATTATATTTTCGGCAGGCAAATTATGGCTTCAAATGCGCTTATCTTTGATGAGTTTTCAACGCATGTGCAACGATACCTTGCCCCCAAAAAATAATCAATGAGCAAAAATAAATTTAAACAAGCCCTGGGTTTTTATTGCATTTACCCCATAATCTGGAGTTTAAGCTGGCTCCCTTTATGGGTGCTTTACCGGTTGTCTGACGTTTTCTTTCTTTTGGTAGCTTCCGTTGGTTATCGCAGAGCTGTAATAACTTCCAATTTAAAACGTGCGTTTCCCGATAAAAACAATAATTTTATTCGCAAGGTTCGAATCCGATTTTACCGCCATTTTTGCGACCTTATTGTTGAAACCATTGCTTTGATACATGCCAACCCTCAGAAAATACTAAAACGGGTTGATTTTAAAAACCTTGACCTGATAAATGAATCCCTTAATAATGGGCAGGATGTTATTGCCGTTGTTGGTCATTATGGTAATTGGGAATGGGTTCCAACCATTAACCTACAACTACCTAATAATATTGTTGGGTGTTCAGTTTACCGCCCTTTAAAGAATGCTTATTTCGACCGGTTTATGGTTAAGCTTCGATCTCCCTTTAAAAGCATTAACTTCCCTTTAAAAAGCACTGTTAAAGAGATTGTTAAAATGAAGCAAGCCAATCAACGGTTCGTATTAGGGCTTATTGCCGACCAAAGTCCGTCAAAATACGAATTGCAATTCTGGACTACCTTTTTAACCCAGCGCACTCCCATTATATTAGGGCCTGAAAAATTAGGCAAACTAACCGGTGCTGATTTGTATTTCTGGCAAATGGATAAAATTAAGCGTGGCCGTTATTGTTTAACCGTTTTAAAATATCAGGGTAATATAAAAACCGACCCTGAATTTGATTTTACCAAATGGCATGTAAAACAGTTGGAAGAACAAATATACCAAAACCCTGAATACTGGTTATGGTCGCACAAACGCTGGAAATACCAACACTTGTATGATGGACAGGCGTTTGAATAATCTCTGGAATTCATTTAAATATTAGAAACTTTTTAAAAAAATAAACATGGCCCAAATCCATGTCTCGGCAGTTATACTTAACTGGAATACCTGCGATTTACTCAGGCAGTTTATGCCATTGGTAGTTGAAAACTGTAAAAAGCCGGGTGTAGAAGTTGTTTTAGCCGATAATGGCTCAACCGATAACTCTGTAACCTGGGTAAAAGAAAACTACCCTGATATACGGATTATAGAATTAGGAGAAAACCTGGGTTTTGCCGAAGGGTACAATCGTGCCCTCAGTATGATTGATTCAGAGTTTTCGGTATTACTGAATTCTGATGCAGCACCTGCTAAAGACTGGTTAGAGCCTTTGATTCAAACCATGCATAGCTACCCTGATACTGCTGCCTGTGTGCCTAAAATACTATCATTCAACGAGCCCAATCGCTTTGAATATGCCGGGGCAACCGGTGGTTTTATCGACAGGTTTGGATATACATTTTGCAGGGGTCGCATTTTTAATATTTCGGAATTCGATAACGGACAATACAACCAACCAGGACAAGTATTCTGGGGCAGCGGGTCGGCATTAATGGTAAGAACAGCTTTATACAGGGAAACCGGTGGACTTGACCACGATTTTTTCGCACACATGGAAGAAATCGACTGGTGCTGGAGGGTTAAAAACCGTGGATTCAGCATTCGCTATGTACCGGATTCAGTTGTTTATCATTTGGGCGGAGGTACCCTATCGTACAGAAACCCCAAAAAGACCTTTCTGAATTTCAGAAACAATATGCTTTTAATTTTAAAAAACAAACCGGGTATGCCGGGATGGGGTACCATTTTCTTTCGGTTTTTTCTGGATTATATTGCCATGGTTAAATTTATATTCTCAGGAGAGTTTGACTTTGCAAAGGCTGTACCCAGAGCGCATTACAGCTTCCTGAGTCGAATTGGGTATTACATCAGAAAAAGAAGGCAACTGATGCCAATGGTAACAAAATCAAAGCATTCCGAAACTTATCAGGGCTCCATTGTAGTCGATTTTTTCCTGCTTAAAAAGACTCTTTTTAGTCAATTAGGCTTTTATCCGAATAACAATTCGAACAACCGCTAAATATTCGTTTTACATAAAAAAGAGCGGGCTGCTTTATCAAATGGTAAGGCAGCCCGCTCTTTTAACTATAAATTGAGTTACACCTATAATGCTTCAACAACTTTTTCCAACTGGTTGCTTCTGGAGCCTTTTATTAATGCCAGGCAACCTTTAATTTTGTTTTCAAGCAAATAATCTTTTAATAAAGCAGCGTTTTCGAACCATTGAAATTTTTCAGTAGCCGGAGTGAGTTCTTTAAATTCGGGTCCTACAAGAAAACAACGAACAAACTCCATTTGGTTAATTTGTTCTATAATTGCCTGATGCTCTTTGATACTATCCTCACCAAGCTCCTTCATCCCCCCTATAATCAAAATCTTACCATTGGCTTTCATCTCTTTAAAATTCAACAGGGCCGCTGACATACTGGTAGGATTGGCATTGTAGGCATCGAGCAAAACCTTATTGTTGGCCGTGGATGTAAGTTGCGAACGATTATTAACAGGTTCGTAATTAGCCAAAGCATTATTAATCAGGTGCGGTTCAATTTTAAAATAAACACCTACACAAATTGCCGCAAGAGCATTCTCCAAATTATATAAACCTGTTAGATTGGTCTGAACAGTGTGCCATACCTCAGAGTGCTGCATTCTCCATTCGAACTCAAGAAATGGGGATGCAATAGCATTCCGTGCAACAACTAATCCATCATCCTTCTGAATACCATAGCCAATTTTATTGGCTTCACCCAGCATCATCTCAAGATGTGGGTTATCTAAATTGATGAATGCTGGTGAGTTATTTTTCTTCAAAAACTGATACAATTCTCCCTTTCCTATTTTAATACCTTCAAACGAGCCAAATCCTTCCAGATGTGCTTTCCCAACATTGGTAATAATACCAAAATCAGGTTGAACAATTGAACTGAGTAAAGCAATTTCTCCTATATGATTGGCGCCCATCTCAATAACGGCCACCTCAGTTTGTGGCGGCATGGAAAGTATTGTAAGCGGCACTCCTATATGGTTGTTTAAATTTCCACGCGTGTACCAAACATTAAACTCTTCCGACAAAACATTGGACATAAGCTCTTTGGTGGTGGTTTTCCCATTTGAGCCGGTAATGGCTATAAATTTGGCCTTTGAAAGTTTCCGATGGGTCAGTGCCAGGCCCTGTAATGCTTCCAGAACATGTGGAACAACTATGCATCCTGGTGTACCCTCCAGTTTTTCATCGTCAACAACTGCGTACATGCAGCCTTCATGCAAAGCCTGTATGGCATATTCGTTACCATTAAATCTTTCACCCTTTAATGCAAAAAAAATGGATCCCGGGTAGCAGTTACGGCTATCTGTAGTAACGCCTGAACTGAGTTTGTAGAGATTATGTAATTCAAGTAAATCCATAAAATTTGTCATTCAAATAAAAAAGGCTGGAAAAACCAGCCTTTTTGAGGAATATTACAAATCCATATTATTTCTTACTCTTTTTGGATGCTACAGGCGATCCCACGCGAGTCATAGCACAACGAAAACCGATATCGTCTCTGGCTTCACGCTCATCAAGGAAACGACGAGTTCCGGGGCTCAACCAATAAGCACGGTCTCTCCAACCACCACCTTTATAAACCCTTGACCTGTCAGAAACCAAGCTTCCTAAAGAACCCGGACTGGCAGCATACATATTTTTAGTATTGGCATCGGTATTGGCCCAGCCTTCACCGGGAACGATGTTTGAAGCGCCATCACCATCGCGGAAGTTACGGTTATCGGAAGTTCTGTAATTGTATCTGTCAAGAATGTCTTTATCGGTTTCTTCACGATAACGAATACGACCTAATTCATCTTTATCAACTACAATTCCTTCTTCATCTAAAACTTTTGTCTGGAAAATGTTACCACGGTAAGGACTGAATTCTTCCACATCCTGAAACGAAAGTGGACGATAAACATCGGCAACCCACTCGTTTACGTTTCCGGCCATACAATACAAACCGTAATCGTTCGGATAATATGACTTAACATTTACGGTTACATCACCACGGTCGTTTAATGACCCGGCCATACCCATATAGTCACCGCTACCTCTTACAAAGTTGGCCATCATCTGACCTCTCTCCTTTTTAGATGCATTTCTTACTATGTGTCCATCCCAAGGATACATTCTGCGGTGTGTTAATCTTTCCTCATAAGAGTTACCAATTAAACCAAGTGCAGCGTATTCCCATTCAGCTTCGGTTGGGAGGCGGTAACGAGGTAAAAGAATACCATCATCGTTACGAACCCGGCGTGTATCGTTGTTTGGATCAAGATCTTTCATTGGACGACGACCTGGCGATCCATCATACTGTCCTAACAGATAAGCTTCAGTATTGAAGTTATTTTCGTTTTGCTGATTAACATCCAGTTCAAGAATACCCATATCAATAAGAATCAACTCATTAACACGGTCGGTACGCCATGCGCAATAATCAGATGCCTGTAACCAGTTTACACCTACAACCGGATAATCACTATAAGCAGGGTGACGGAAATAGTTTTCAACATAAGGCTCATTGTAAGCCATGGGCCTGCGCCACACAAGTGTATCGGGTAGTGCTTTACGGTATACCTCAGGATAATCGGTATATACACGCTGAATCCAGTAAAGGTATTCGCGGTAATCAGCATTACGAACCTCAGTTTCGTCCATATAGAAAGATGGAACAGTAACACGGCGTGGAGAATTATCCCACTCCCTCATTACATCTTCCTCAACCTGACCCATGATAAAAGTACCACCTTCAACAAAGGCTAATCCGGGCCCTTTTTGTTGTTCGTATCCTGAACGATACTCAAAGCCACCATATTTGGGGTTGTTATAGGCCCAACCTGTAGTGGAGGAAACATCTTTGCCACCTTTACCGCACGAAGCTAAAGCAAGTGCAGCAGCAGAAATGGTAAATAAAAAACTGGATTTGAATCTCATAGCTTATTTTCTTGAATTCTGACTATCTAAGTTAATCTATACAAATATAGAAAAAACAGGTCTCAAATTGATTTTCTGATGCTTTATACTGCAAAAATAGAAAAAGGTTATACCAAATTAAACCTTATTTGATTTTTTTTCAATCCTTTTCTACGAATAAATAACAAAAAATGCATTGCAATCTGATTATGTGACACTTAACCTATGTTTAAAATCAAATTACATGGATTATAACGGCAATTTAAATCTTTTGTTACTTGATTGGTGTTTTTTTTAACCATTTTTTCCAAAAAAAATTGGATATGGTATTTGATGCGCTGTTTCCTATTCACAACAAATCCACTCCTCACTGGTTTAATACCTAAACATTATCGGTTAAAACCATTTATTGGTCATTGATTTCATAATATTAACCATATTTCATTAATTGCATATATCTTTACAAGCACTTTTTACGTTATAAAGGAATTACTTAAACCTCCGGCCCACATTAATAATTTAGCTGTTTTAGCAACAACCAAACCAATGATAATTGATTCTATGTTTCGTCAACTTTTAATATTTCTGCTCCTTTTATCGCTTACAGGTTTGTTATATGGGCAACAAAAGCAGACGGTTGTTTCTGATATAATATTAACACCGGCTGCCCGAACCGCGGAACAAATGCTGCCATTTGAAGGTGAAGGAGAAATCAGAGAGGGGCTTCCTGTTTTCCGTTTTCGTGTGCCTGTTTCTGAGTTGGTAATTACTGAGTCCATAAAAGTAGAGATCAACAACCTTATCTGGACCGCCGATAACGATCAGTTTATCTCAAGTTATCCATCTGTTTTTAAACCTATTGGTTTTTATTTAATAACCATCAGAAAAGAAACATTTGTTGAAGTTGAGTTAATACCTTACACGATTATCGACAATCTTCCACAACGGCTCTCTGCGTTTACTTGTAATATCAGCTACCAAACCTTTTCTAAAAGTGAATTAAAAAGTTCATCGATTGTTGAGAAATATGCAGCAAATTCTATTCTTGCAAATGGCAAATGGCTTAAGATTTCTGTAAACGAAACCGGAATTCACAAAATTCCTTATAACACTTTAACAAACTGGGGATTTTCTACACCATCCAATGTAAGGATTTTTGGCTATGGCGGCCAAATGGTTCCCCGTGTGAACTCAGCACCAAGGCCGGATGATTTGCCCGAACTGGCAATCTGGCATTTTAATAATGCCATTTACTTTTTTGCCAGAGGGCCGGTTACCTGGAACTGGAGCGATGAGAAAAATATGTTTATCCACCAGCTGCACGAATACTCTGACGAATCGTTTTATTTTCTATCTGATATTAATGGTACTGTAAAGTCCGTTCAGAATCAAACAACTGAAATGGCTGATGCCAATTTTATTACCAATCAATTCGATGACCTCCGGTATCATGAAAGAGAATTGAACAACCTCCTTCGGTCAGGCCGCAGGTGGTATGGCGAAAGATTTACACCTTCTGAAACACTCACAAGGGATTTTAATTTTACATTTCCAGCAAGGGATGTTACAAAGCCTGTTAAAATAAGTTCACGAATAGTTTGCCGCGACAATGTGGAAAGTGTTTTTGAATTTAATATCAACAACCAGCTTTCATCTGTTCTGAGCCTTAATACACCAGCCATTTCGTTTGGTGATTATGTGGGGTTTTATGCTCACGAAAGAGAAGGCATTGCCTCTTTTATGGACAATAAAAACGATCTGAAAGTATCAGTTTCGCTATTAAACAGTAACAACACTGTTACAGGATGGCTTGATTATATTACTGTGAATGCCAGAAGCAATCTTCAACTTTCGGGTTCGCAGCTATTATTCAGGGACAAAGAATCGCAAAGCGCTGGCAACACAACGCTTTTCAGAATCAGCAATGTTACCGATGAAACTGTGGTTTGGGATGTTACCAATCAAACCGCTGCCGAAAAAATTACCTCAACTCGCAACGGATCAAATTTAGAGTTTAAAGTTTCTACAATCGAACAAAAAGAATTTGTTGCATTCAATGCCTCAGGCCAGTTTCCTGTACCATCGAGGGTTGGCCCGGTCGATAATCAAAACCTGCATGCCACCGGGGCCATTGATTACATAATAGTTGCACCTAAAGAATTTACATCTCAAGCCCAGCAATTGGCTGCTTTGCACAACCAATATAACGGACTTTCAACTTTGGTGATTCACCCCGAGGCTATTTACAACGAGTTTTCGTGGGGGCATAAAGATCCGACTGCCATACGTTCGTTTCTTAAAATGTTGTACGATCGTGCTCAGGGAGACATGTCAAAAACACCTAAATATCTTTTACTTTTTGGTAATGGCTCGTTTGATAACCGCACCTCCGATGCAGCTACAAAATCGCATATAATAACCTATCAATCCGAGAACTCCATCCACCGCACCAACACTTATGTTACTGATGATTACTTTGGTTTTTTAGACGACCTTGAAGGAAGTGACGACCGATACGACCGACCGGATATAGGAATTGGACGATTTCCGATTAAAAACGCATCAGAGGCGCAAACAGCAGTAAATAAAGTTAAATCGTACCTTACCGAGCAGTCGTCCGGTAAATGGAAAAAGCTTGTTACTTTTATCGGCGATGATGAAGATTCCAATATTCATATGCGCGATGCCAACTTATTAGCCGGTAAAGTTGAAAACAACCACCCACAATTTGATGTTCGTAAAATATATCTGGATAACTACAAAAAAATAACAACATCTACAGGGAAAAGATTTCCCGATGTTGATAATCTCGTAAATCGCACAATTTCAGAAGGTACCCTTATATTTAACTATGTGGGGCATGGCAGCGAGAATGTTTTGGCTGCGGAGCAGATTGTGAATATTGCAGGCATAAAAAAATGGACTAATATAAATCGGCTTCCGGTATTTGTTACAGCTACCTGCGAATTTAGCCGATTCGACAATCCATACCTGACATCTGCTGGCGAAGAAGTGTTTCTAAATCCTCAAGGTGGTACCATCGCACTCCTTTCAACAACCCGAATTGTATATTCCAGTTTGAATTATCAGCTGAATAACGCATTTTTTACCTATGTTTTTCAACACCAGCCCAACGGAGAAAAGCGTGCTTTGGGCGATATTTTAAGGCTTACAAAAAATGCATCCGGCAACAGCATTAACAAACTGAATTTCACACTACTTGGCGACCCGGCTCTCAAACTAATTTACCCAAACAACCAAATCAACCTGATAAAAATTAACAATAAGCCAATTAGCGAGACTCCTGATACCTTAAAAGCGCTTTCGAGAATACTACTTGAAGCAGAAGTTATTGCACCAGATGAAACCCTGCTGACATCATTTAATGGAACTGCTGAGATTACAGTATATGACAAACCTATGAATGTTAAAACCCTTGGTAATGATGGTGCAACGCCATTTGAATTTAGCCAGTATTCTAATGTTCTGTTTAAGGGTAAAGCTACTGTGACCAATGGCACATTCACTTCTGAATTCATTGTCCCATATGATATAAGATACAATTTTGCCAAAGGGAGAATCAGTTTTTATGCTTTTTCTGCTGAATCGGGAGAAGCTATTGGAGCCAGCAATGACATTGTAGTAGGAGGTTTTGACTTATCGGCACCCGACGACTTTGATGGCCCTGAAGTAGAACTTTATTTGAATCACACCTCTTTTAAAGCGGGCGATAAAACTGGAGCTGCACCTATGTTATATGCTAAAATACGCGACAATTCAGGGATTAATACATCCGGCACAGGCATTGGACACGACATTATTCTAGTGATTGATGATAAAAAAAATCAACCAATCATTTTAAATAATTATTTCCAGGCCACTTCCGACTCCTATAAAGAAGGAATGGTTATTTATCAGCTACCAACGCTTTCAAAAGGCAAACATGAAATCAGTCTGAAAGTATGGGATACATATAACAATTCTACAACCGCAGAAACACACTTTGTGGTAGGAGATGGCAATGAACTGGATATTCGTAGTTTTACACTTCATCCCAACCCGGTAACCATAGGCAGAACTTTAAGATTTTCGATGGAAGTGGATGAACCCAACGCATCATTTACCATAACAGCAGAATCCATAACCACAATGGGAAGCGCCATTGCTTCGCCAAGATTCCAAATTGTTGCCTCTGGTAATTTTATTGAACCGATTCCATTATCTTTGTCGGCTCTTGGAATAAAAACCCCGGGCATTTATTTTATCCGGTTTATTATCTCAAGCAGCACAGGCAAAAAAGGACAGGTAGTGCAAAAAATTATGGTTCGGCCATAATAACTAGTTAGTTTTTTTGTTTATAATTTATCGCGACAAATTGAATAATTAAATATGATGAGAAGATTTCTTAAAAGTTTACTTGGAGTTTTAGTAACACTCTTTATTTGTAACATAGAATCAGTAGCTCAGGAAGTGAACCCCAACGAATTGGGCGGACAGGTTAATATAATCAGCACCGCTGTCCCTTTTTTGGGTATTACACCAGACTCCAGGGCAGGTGGTATGGGTAATGCAGGTGTGGCCACCTCACCAGATATTAATTCTCAGCATTGGAACCCTGCTAAGTTTGCCTTTATACAGGGAAACCTGGGCTTTTCAATGTCGTACACCCCATGGTTGCGAAAATTGGTGAATGATATTAATATGTATTATTTAACCGGTTTCAAACGCATTGATGAGATGCAGGTAATTAGCGGTTCGCTGCGATACTTTACTTTGGGTGAGATTATTTTCCGGGAAACCTATGACGACCCCGGCATGCCGGTAAAACCCAACGAATTTGCCATTGACCTGGGTTACAGCCGTGTACTTTCTGAACGTTTTTCAGGATCTGTCGTTTTCAGATACATACGTTCAGACCTGAACAGTGGTATTTCACAGCAAGGCGATATGCAGCCCGGCAATTCATTTGCCGCCGACCTGGCCTTCTATTTCCGCACCACCACAGATTTATTTGGACAAAACTCACAGATATCTTCAGGGTTAAGTATTAGTAATATTGGCTCCAAAATATCGTACGATGGGGATACCAAGCAATTTATCCCAACCAATTTAAGACTCGGTGTAGCCTTAGCAACCGATTTGGATGCCTACAATAGTATTACATTAGCTGTTGATGCCAACAAACTTTTGGTACCAACCCCGGGGTTAACAACTGAAACGCAAGGAGATTATGCGCGCGAATACCAGGACATGTCGGTTACCAAAGCCATGTTTCGTTCATTTTCAGATGCTCCGGGCGGGTTTAAGGAAGAGATGCAGGAAATTAGCTATAGCGTGGGTCTTGAATATTGGTACGACAAGCAGTTTGCAGTTCGTGCCGGCTATTTTCATGAACATGAATATAAAGGCAACCGGAAACATTTTACTACCGGTTTGGGATTGAAGTTTAACATGCTCACCATTGATGCCTCCTATATTATCCCGGTTGTTCAAAATAATCCCCTGGCCAATACAATCAGATTTACACTGAGTATTGATATGGATAGCATTGTGAAATAATTGTATAGTCTCATGCAACCATTAAACTGGCGAACAGGGCTTGGTTACGACGTACACAGGCTGGCCGAAAACTACAAATTGTGGATTGGCGGCATTGAAATACCCTTCGAAAGAGGTTCTGTAGGGCATTCGGATGGTGATGTATTGATACATGCCATTTGTGATGCCCTTTTAGGGGCTGCCAATTTAAGAGATATTGGTTATCATTTTCCGGATACTGACCCTACACTTAAAGGTATCGACAGCAAAATAATTCTGAAAAAAACCATTGATTTGATTCGAAAAAACGGTTACGAAGTAGGAAATATTGACTCAACCGTATGTCTTGAACGTCCCAAAATAAATCCTTTTATTCCCAATATGGCCGAAACGCTGGCTAATGTTATGAATATAGATAAAAGTATGGTATCCATTAAAGCTACAACCACCGAAAAAATGGGATTTACAGGGAAGGGAGAAGGCATTTCGGCTTATGCCATTGTTTTAATTTACAAGCCATAACCCTGAAAATGCAACCAATATTATCCGAAGCCGATTTAAATACAACCATTGACGCCGAGCGTGCCCTTCTGGTATATTTCTCTCACGTGCATTGTAATGTGTGCAAAGTATTAAAGCCCAAAATTCAGGATCTTGTTATCCACCGTTACCCCAAAATTAAAATGCTATACTGCGATACAATTAATCAGCCTGAAATTGCAGCTCAACATGCAGTATTTGCCGTACCAACCATCCTGATTTGGTTTCAGGGAAAAGAAACTTTTCGATTTAGCCGGAATATAGGGTTAACAGAGTTCGAAGAAGCTATTGCGCGGCCATACGCGTTGCTTTTTGAAGATTGAGTTTTTTAATCCATAAAATCCAACAATCGCTCATCAGTAAGATTGGGGATAGTGACTTTTAGCCCGGGATTATGTTTCATGGCTTCCTGAATGGCAAAAAGAGCCGCCTCGTTTCGTGCCCAGGCCCGGCGGGCAACGCCATTATTAACATCCCAGAACAACATAGAATGCAGGCGTTTTTCTGCTTCATTACTGCCATCAATAACCAGTCCGAAGCCGCCATTGATGACTTCGCCCCAGCCCACTCCACCACCATTGTGCAACGAAACCCAGGTTGCGCCCCGAAATGCATCGCCAATTACGTTATGCACAGCCATGTCGGCAGTAAAAGCAGACCCGTCGTAAATATTAGAAGTTTCTCTAAAAGGACTGTCGGTGCCAGACACATCGTGATGGTCGCGACCCAATACAATTGGGGCAGAGATGATTCCATCGCGAATAGCTTTATTAAAAGCAGCACTTATTTGAATGCGTCCATTGGCATCGGCATACAATATGCGCGCCTGCGAACCAACAACAAGATTATTACGTGATGCCTCTCGTATCCATTTAAGATTATCTTCGTACTGTAACCTGATTTCCGAAGAAGCTTCTTTTAAAAGACTTTCTATAACTGAAGCGGCTATACTATCGGTTATTTCCAAATCTTTTGGGTTGTTGCTACAGCAGACCCACCTAAATGGTCCAAATCCATAATCGAAGCACAAAGGCCCCATAATATCCTGCACATACGAATTATAACGAAACAGGCCTGGCGATTTTATTACATCAGCCCCAGCCCTGCTGCTCTCCAGAAGGAAGGCATTTCCATAATCGAAGAAATACATACCTTGTGCAGTTAGAGCGTTAATGGCTTTTACCTGTCGGCGAAGAGACTCCTGAACAGCCTTTTTGAATTTTTCAGGGTTACTGGTCATTAAATCATTGGATTCATCAAAAGAAAGGCCTGCAGGATAATAGCCTCCCGACCAGGGATTATGAAGTGAAGTTTGGTCGGAACCAATATCCACATGAATTCTATTTTCAACCAGAAACTCCCACAAATCAACTATATTGCCATGAAATGCAAACGAACGGGGCCCATGATTCTTTCTGGCACTGTTTACAGCTGCAATTAATTCGATGGTATTACTGAAAATTTCATCCACCCAACCTTGTGCAAAGCGCTTTTCAATGGCTTTTAAATTAACCTCTGCCACAATGCTGATGCACCCGGCTATGCGGGCTGCCTTTGGCTGAGCCCCTGACATACCGCCAAGTCCCGATGAAACAAACAGTTTCATGGTGTTATCGTTTCCTGACTTGCGTAAAGCATTCAACAATGTAATGGTGGTACCATGTACAATTCCCTGTGGACCAATATACATAAAAGAACCAGCCGTCATTTGTCCGTATTGCGAAACCCCCAAAGCATTAAAGCGTTCCCAGTCGCTTGGTTTTGAATAATTTGGAATAACCATACCATTGGTAACAACCACTCTTGGAGCATCAGGATGAGAAGGAAACAGCCCCATTGGATGTCCTGAATAAAGAACAAGGGTTTGATTGTCCGTCATTGTAGCCAGATATTGCATGGTTAGCCTGAACTGTGCCCAGTTTTGAAAGACTGCACCATTGCCTCCGTAAGTTATAAGTTCGTAAGGATGTTGTGCTACTGCATTGTCGAGATTATTAAAAATCATCATCATAATGGCAGCAGCCTGCCTCGATTGGTACGGAAAATCATCGATATGACGCGCATGAATGCAATAATCAGGCTTATAACGGTACATGTATATTCGCCCGTAAGCGATTAACTCATTGTAAAACTCAGTAGCCAGAACCGGATGCAAATTTGCAGGAAAATATCTTAAGGCGTTTTTGATGGCTAATTTTTGTTCTTCTCTGGTTAATGGCATGTTCCGTTTTGGAGCATGGCTTACATCGGTGGGAATGGGTTTTAAGGTTGGTAAAATTTCGGGTATCCCTTCCAGAATCGCAGTTTTAAAAGAATCAATAGCCATAACGATACTTCTTTTGGGTGACATTTAAAATTCATTTTGTTTCTAAAAATATGGGTTTCAGAACAATTATGCCATGATAATTGGCACCTTTTAAAGGGTTCAAAATGCCAGAAAACAAAAAAGGCCCTCATGGAGGACCTTTTGTTTCTCGGAAGTTATAGTGTAATACAATATAACTAAGCCAGCTTCACGTTAACGGCATTTAAACCTTTTCTACCCTCTTTAAGTTCGAAGGTTACTGCATCGTTTTCACGAATTTTGTCAACAAGACCAGTTACGTGTACAAAGTACTCTTCACCTGATTCTTCATCTTTAATAAAACCGAAACCTTTGGTTTCATTAAAAAATTTTACGATTCCTTTATTCATAATGTGTAATTAATTTGTGCCAAAGATAAAATTATTTTTTAAAAACAATATATTTTTTTTTGAATATCTGAATTTTATAGATTATGTATCGTTCAACTAATCATTGAACTTATGAGTTCCGCGGTTCTCTTCTCCTTCGGCATAAGAGTATATTTCACGAAGAATGGAGGCATACTTTTTATATAAGACCCTGCGCCGGAGTTTAAGTGTTGGCGACAACTCGCCGCTTGCTGCTGTCCATGCCTCGTGCACCAGTCTGAAGCGTTTAATTTGTTCGTGCTTGCCCAGTTGCTTATTGTAATGATCCACTTCTTTATTGTACTGTTTCAATACTTTTGGAAGTGTAATTAACTCCATATTATCCCTGAAATGGATTTTATGGTCGTTGGCCCAAACATGAAGAAATTCGAAATTTGGTAGTATTAAGGCACTTGCAAACTTCTCATTTTCGCCCACCACCATAACCTGTTCAATAAAGTTCGATTCTTTAAGCATATTCTCAATTACCTGGGGTGCAATGTATTTCCCACTCGATGTTTTAAACATCTCTTTTTTACGATCGGTAATTTTCAAAAATTTACCACGTTCCAGAGTCCCAATATCACCGGTATGAAACCATCCACCACTATCAATAACCTCGGAAGTTGTTTTCGGATCTTTATAATAACCTTTCATTATGTTTGGGCCCTTTGCCAGTATTTCTCCATCCTCATCAATCATAACTTCAACATTCTCGATAACCGGGCCTACGGTTCCAATCAGCAAATTACCGGGTTCGCTTAAATGGTTAACGGCAATAACGGGAGATGTTTCGGTAAGACCATATCCTTCGAGTAATGGAATATCGGCAGCAAAGAACAGGCGAGCCAGGCGTGGTTGAAGCGCGGCACCACCTGAAACCACAAATTTCAGATTTCCACCAAAAGCCTTTTGCCATTTAGAGAAAACAAGTTTACGAGCCAGCCATAGCCGTAATCCGTACCAGAAATGGTGTTTGCCATCGTATCGGAATTTTTCACCCAGCTTCAGCGATTGAAAGAACACAAACCGCTTAAACCCTTTTAAATCACCACCTTTCGAAACTATCCGATCGTAAATACGCTCAATAACACGTGGCACAGTAGCAAAAGCACTGGCCTGAATTTCAACCATGTTTTGTGCAATAGTTCCTAAGTTTTCGGCATAGTAAATGCTGCATCCTTTGTATTGAAAAAGATAATTAACCATACGCTCGAAAACATGACAAACAGGTAAAAAGCTTAGTGTTCGGTCTTCGGGGGTTAAGGGAAACAAATTGGCACAGGCTTTTACATTGCTTATAAAATTACGGTGAGTTAGCATAACCCCTTTGGGCAAACCGGTGGTACCTGAGGTGTAGATAATGGATACAACCTCATCGGGATGAATGCCCTCTCGAATTTGCTTGAGCTGTTCTTTGTAAACCACACGTGATTCTTCGCCCAAACGGTAAATATCACTCCAATTGGGAATGCCTTCATAAAAATTGAAAGTATAAACCTCTTCAATATTATCGATTTGGTCGGCTATTGGTTTTAACCTTTCATACAGGCTCATATCAGAGACAATCAGAGCACGGGCATCGGAATGTTCCAAAATGTGCCGGTACTCATCGTCGCCAATGGTTGGATAAATGGGCACGTGAATAACCCCTGCCATTGACATTCCCATATCTACAAAATTCCACTCAGGCCGGTTATTTGATACGGTTGCAATTTTATCTCCCTTTTTAAATCCTTTGGCCAGCAATCCGTAACTAAATACTTTAGCGTTGCGATTGTAGTCTTCAGAGCTGAATTTAACCCAATTCCCCTCGCGCTTGGCGGCCAAAATATCTGCCTTTTTATAATTTTGCCTGATGTTTTCAAGCAAATCAAATGTGCGTTCAATATTCATAATCAACCTTCTAATATTATTTTTTTGAGTCGAAAACTTTTAAAGGTATAAAAAAGCCCTTAAAAAAAACATGCAATTGTTAATTTGGTTTAAAATAAAACCGCATTTTAGTAACTTCTAAACTCTATTATTCATATAACTCTAAAAGTAATTAATATTTATTTTAGACTAAAAACAACACTTTTAGACAGTTTCAATATAATAATAACGAATTAACTGTTTCGAAAAATGACAAAAGTTTTCCTGCGAAAGGCATTGGTAATTATTCTGTTGGCCAACTCCTGTTATAATGTTTTTTCACAAGAGGTTGCCCTTGTTTTTTTTGGTGATATCATGGGTCACTCCCCCCAAATTAACAGCGCTAGAAGTGAAGATGGCAGCTCCTATGATTACAGAGAGTGTTTTCATTTTATTGAACCTTACTTTAGGGCTGCCGAAATATCGGCTGGCAATTTGGAGGTAACCCTTGCGGGAGCTCCTTACACAGGTTATCCAACCTTTAGCTCGCCCGATGCCTTGGCATTTGCTCTGAAAGATGCCGGGGTTAATGTTTTGGTTACAGCCAATAACCATTCAGCCGACCGAAGAAAGGCAGGACTGGAACGAACCATAAAGGTTTTGGATGACCTTTTTTTTCTCAGAACCGGGACCTTTAAAGACAGTACTGACAAACAAAACCATCATCCTTTACTGATGTCTGTGTATGGTATTCGTCTGGCTTTGCTCAACTATACCTATGGCACCAACGACATTCCGGTTACAAAGCCTAATATTGTCAACCTTATTGACAGGAACAATATGAGCCTGGATATTGAGGAGGCCAAAAGCCATCAACCTGATAAAATTATTGTTTTTATTCATTGGGGAAACGAATACCAAACAACCCCCAATAAAGACCAGACTGATTTGGCGCAATTCCTTTTCGATGAAGGGGTAGATATTATCATTGGCAGTCATCCTCACGTTATTCAGCCCATGCATCATTATAAAAATAGTGGTGAGAAAGAAAAGTTGGTGGTGTACTCGCTGGGAAATTTTATTTCTAATCAGAGAAAACCACTCACCGATGGTGGTGTTATGGTTCGATTAGTGTTATCAAAAAATGGAAATGAAACGAATATAAGCAAGGCTGAACATCTTCTAACCTGGGTTCATACACCCATTGTAGATGGTCGGAAAAAATATTACGTATTACCGGCATCGGTTTACCAAAAAAAAGGCTTGCCCGATTCTGTTCCCAAAGGATACGAAGGTATGTTTCAATACCTCAAATTGGCACGCGAAGTAATGCAAAAAAACACAGAAGTACCTGAGTCCTTAGAAGAATGGCCTCTGCGTTAGTTTTTCTTATGGTTTACTATAATTTCCTTAATCTTTGAAATAATGCCCGAAGGATTAAAGGGTTTCCTGATATAGCCATTACTTCCGGCTTGCATAGCTTTAAGCTCATCTGCTTTATTCGCAAAGGCTGAAATTACAACAATGGTGACACCACTGTTAATGGCTCTTATTTTACTTATAGCCTCAAAACCATCCATGCCGGGCATTTTCAGATCCATTAAAACCAAGGCAATATCAGTATTAACCTCCATTGCTTTTATGGCTTCGAGGCCATTATGGGCTCTTATAATTCTCTCATGAGTGGCTGTTCTTAAAATACTATAAAGCAACTGATAGTTGACCTCATCATCTTCGGCAATAAGTATTGAGCCTATAAACAAATGATCGTCTGCACCAAATGTTTCAGAGTAATGATTTTCATCATCAGTATTTTGCACTATTAGAGCAACTGGCAGATTAACCCTGAACACTGAACCCTTCCCTTTTTCCGACTCCAGTTGAATGGTTCCTTGCATCAACTCAACAAGCCCTTTGGTAATGGATAGTCCAAGTCCGCTTCCTTCATGCTCTCTGGTTAAAGTTGTATTTTCCTGATTAAAACGCCCAAAAACAAAATCCTGATGCTCTTTGGCAATGCCTATTCCTGTATCGGAAACATGATATTCAATTCTATCGTTATGAAGACTACCTCCAAGTTCCACATGCCCTTCACGAGTAAATTTAAGCGCATTATCCAACAGGTTATTGAGCACCTGATATACTTTTTGCTCGTCACCATAAACCTTTAAATCAGTCAACCCGGGCTGCAGGTTTAATCGCAACTGAATGCCTTTATTTTTGAAGTTTGGGGCTTGCAGCAAAAGCAATTCTCTTAATAGTAAAACAGGTTCGTAATACTCAGCTTTAACATCAGTTTGCCCGGCATCAATTTTTGAAATATCAAGAATATCGTTAACGGTATTGAGCAGTCTGTTACAGCTGATATGCAAGGTTTTGGTATATTCTCTGCGGTCGTGCTCATTTAAATCCAAATCGGACAAAACATGGGCAAAACCAATGATTCCATTAAGAGGCGTTCTGATTTCATGACTCATATTGGCCAGGAAGGCAGACTTTAAGCGGTCACTTTCTTCGGCTTTAAGCCTGGCCTGATTCAGTTCTTCATTAATTTGAATCAGTTCTTCATTAATTTGCAGATACTCTTCATTTTGAGCTTCTATAAGCTGATTCTTTTCCTGAAGTTCAATTTCAGCTTGCTTTCGTTCCGAGATATCTGTAATAGTTCCAACATAACCACGAATTTTGCCGTTAATTATTTCAGGAACAGCATAACCCATCACCCAAACAACCGAACCATCTGGCTTAAGGAAGCGATACTCGGCCGATGACTTTTCACCAATAGACGATTTCTCTTTCCAACCATGAATTAGAATATGCCGATCATCGGGATGGACAGCATTGAGCCAATTATCATCCATTGCCTCTTCCATTGATAAACCCGACAATTCAGTCCATTTTGGATTAACATAGGTTGTTTTGCCATGTTCATCAGTTCTGAAAATACCCACAGGAGAAATCAGGGCCAGCGTTTGGAAAAGTTGCTGACTCTTTTGCAAAAGGAATTCGGCCTCCTTACGTTCTGTTATATCAGTCATGGTGCCAATAGAACCTACCACATTGCCTTTGGCATCTTTATAAGGTGCTCCATTAACCAAAAACAGCACTCTTCCCCCATCCTTTTTATTGAAGTACAACTCATACTGACCCTGTTTGTTTTTTATTCTGTCTTTATTGGCTTCAACAATAACAGCTTGGTCTTCGGGTGATATTAATTTCTGATATCCAATTTCTCCAATTATTTCTTCTTTGGTAAAACCTAGCACTTCTGTAAAGCGCTTATTAACATACAATACTCTGTCGTCATTATCAACCAACATAAACACTTCGCTCATATTGTCGAGTAAAATCCGAAACCTCTCCTCGCTTAGGCGTATAGCTTCTTCGGCTTTTTTCTTCTCATTAATGTCGCGAACAATGGCCTGTATCAGGTTTTCCTCTCCAAATTGAATCCTGGTAAGATTTACTTCTGCATAAAACTCAACCCCATTCAATGTGCGGTGTACCCATTCAAAACTCTGTGGTTCTCCTGCCATAACTGCCTTGATATGTCTGGCTGCTTTTTCGGCAGAAAACTCCCCGTTTGGCTGATAAGTTGGCGAAAATTTTACCGGAGAGAAACCTATTATGTCTTGCTTCTCACATTTGAAAATATCTTTAATTTTATTGTTGCACTCAAGAAAAATCTCCTCATTCATAGTGAATACGGCATCACTTAAATTTTCAAACAGAGTTCTATATTTGAGTTCGTTTTCGATAAGGGTCTGTTCAGCTATTTTTTGTCCAGTAACATTGCGACCAATACCCAAATAGCCCATTACCTTTCCATGTGCATCTTTAACTTCAGAAACCACTAAACTTACAATTATTTTGCTACCATCTTTACGCACATAAGTCCATTCACGTGTTTCAGTGCCACTTAGGCGAGCTCGTGCAATTAATACTTCAAACCCGACAAACTCCTTACCGGTATCAATTAACAGTTCTTCACTGGCTTCAGTAATTTCATTATTGAGATGAAAAATAAGTGGCGATGCTTTGCCGATAACCTCTTTAGCCGAATAACCTAACATTTTTTCAGCTCCGGAGTTAAAAACCATAATGATTCCCTGCGGATTGGTTGCAATAATGGAAACTTCGGTGGCTGCATCAAGAACAGCTTGAAGTTGTAACCTGGTGGAGCGGTACTTTTCTTCTTTTTCCTTTAATTCAGAAATATCAACCGTAATACCTCTAAGGCCCACAATTTGGCCATCCTTTTCAACAATGGAAGAATAAATAATTATCGGAAATCGGGTTCCGTCTTTTTTTACTGCTGTATATTCCCTCCCTTTACTTTCTAATCCTGTAAACAATTCTTTTACATAGTTAGCAGCCCTTTGGTGTTCCTCAGGCGCCAAAACAGAGAAAATATTAATTTTACGGTTATCAAGTTCATTTATGTCATAACCAAATGACGTTACCCCGGAAGGATTGATGTAAGTAAAAACACCTGTTGTATCAGTTTCCCATACTGCCTGTGGTAAAAACTCGGTCATTAACCGAAACCGTTCCTCACTTAATTGAAGCGCCTCTTCTATTTTTCGTTTTTCAGTAATATCGTAACATATCCCTTCAATAAACTGAACATTCCCTGAATTGTTCCGAACAAAACGAATGTGATCTTCAATTAATATCTTTTGTCCATCTTTTGTTATAGCTGTATAAAAAATAACTGTCTGATCGTTATGGGCAGCCAATCCAAGCATGGTTTCACGGTCTGACTCGTGGGCGAATACTTGTGTAGGAATATGAAGCGACATCACTTCCTTCTCGCTCTGATAGCCCAACATTTGAACAAAAGCAGAATTTACCTGAAGAAATCTTCCTTCAGGTGTTGAAAAATACCCACCAATAGACATGGAGTCAAAAAAAAGACGGAACCGATCGATACCCAGACCAAAGTTTTCAATTTCAGAACCTATGACCTCCTTAGAACCGGGGAAAGTGTTATTCAAGGAGTGATCTTTCAGTTTGGAGACTTCTAATCTGGCTTCATTCAGAAGCTGAATCAGTTCCTCCTTTGATAAATTTCTCAGACCTTCTTCCATAAGTCTCTTTTATTTAACACACAAGGCCAGTCAAGCTAAAAACTGAAAGGTACATTCTTTAAACGTGTAGCAATTTTGGCAATAAAATTATCTAAAGATAATTAATGAAAGTATTCGAAAATCAGATTTTGATAAAACAATTAAACTTTTTTATAACAACGACTTAGGCGTAGACAAAAAATCCCCCGAAACTTATCTGTAAGAGTCGGGGATTCCATGTATTAAATTCTTATCAGGCTAATTTTTCTTTGGTAATTTGTATGGCCATTTTTAATGCCGATTCCAAACCAGAAGGGTTTTTACCACCGGCAGTTGCAAAAAATGCCTGACCACCGCCTCCTCCCTGAATTTCTTTTGAGACCTGCTTAACAAGTTCCACAGCATTAATCTTTCCTTTTTCAGTTAAAGATTCGGAAACAATAATAGCAAGCTGGGCTTTTCCATCCGATTCTCCACCAAGCAGAGCCACCATTTCACCATCAATATCAGACCTTAACTGAAATGCAAGATCTTTCAAGTTATCGGCTAAAAATGGCTTAACCACCGCTTTAATCACTAAAACACCATTTACATTGGCAGCAGAATCAATCAGGCTTCGCTTTTCAATATTCATCATATTCTGCTTGAGGCCATCGAGTTGTTTAGAAAGTAAAGTGTTTTCCTGCAGCAGAGATTCAATATTTTTTCGAATATTCAATTGGTTTTTAAACATATTCCCCAGTTCGCGTAACAAATCTGACTGGCTATCAATCAACTCTTCGGCCTTTTCAGCTGTAACAGCTTCAATACGGCGAATTCCGGCAGCAATGGAAGCCTCACTCAAAATGCGGAAAATCCCTATTTGTCCGGTGGCCATAACATGTGTTCCGCCACAAAGCTCAACCGATTCACCAAAGCCAATGGCGCGTACAATATCACCATATTTCTCGCCAAACAAAGCAACGGCACCCATTTCCTTAGCTTTTTGTATGGGCAACTCGCGATGCTCCTCCAATGAATAGTTTTTCCTGATCTCCCGGTTCACTTTTTTCTCAATCAACCGAAGTTCCTCATCGGAAACCTTTTGGTAGTGAGCAAAATCGAAACGCAAATAGTCGGGGTGTACCAACGATCCTTTTTGCTCAACATGATCGCCCAGAACCTCGCGTAAAGCTTTATGCAAAAGGTGTGTGGCTGTGTGATTATTGGCAGTCATCTGCCGTTTATTACCATCCACTACTGCCTTAAACCGGGCGGTTAAATTGTGTGGTAACTTTTCTGCAATATGTATAATCAGGTTATTTTCTCTTTTGGTATCAATAATGGCTACCCGCTCGCCATTAGCTTCGATATAACCGCTATCGCCAACCTGGCCTCCACTTTCGGCATAAAAAGGAGTGATATTGAATACCAACTGGTATAATTCCTTGTTTTTTGACTTTACCTTTCTATACCGTACCAGGTTAACATCGGCTTCAAGAAAATCGTAGCCTATAAACTCCTCTTTGTCGTCGGGAATAAGTTGCACCCAGTCGTCGGTTTCAACAGCACTGGCATTTCTGGCGCGCTGTTTCTGGGCTTCCATCTCCAATTCAAAAGCTTTGCGGTTAACCACCAAACCCTTCTCCTTCAGAATCAGTTCGGTTAAATCCAACGGAAATCCAAAAGTATCGTACAGCTCAAATGCAATCTTACCATCCACCACCTTGTACTCTTGTTTCAGCGTTTCTTCAATAATGCGGTCGAGCATGGTAATTCCGGTCGACAAGGTACGCAGGAATGATTCTTCCTCTTCGGTAATCACTTTCCCAATTAAATCTTTCCGGGCTTCCAATTCCGGATAAGCAATTCCCATTGATTCGATTAAAGCAGGCAACAGGCGAGCCATAAAGGGCTGTTTTACACCCAGAAAAGTATAGGCATATCGCACAGCACGTCTTAAAATCCGTCGAATAACATATCCTGCTTTATTGTTCGATGGCAATTGCCCGTCGGTTATGGCAAAACTGATGGTACGAATGTGGTCGGCAATAACGCGCATGGCCACATCTGAATCTTTTCCGGCACCATATTTAACTCCGGTAATGGCTGCAATTCCCCTTATAATTGGCTGGAAAACATCGGTGTCGTAATTGGACCCTTTTTTCTGCATCACCCGGCAAAGCCTCTCGAAGCCCATGCCTGTATCGATATGCTTTTGCGGCAACAAAACCAGCGACCCATCAGCTTTGCGGTTATACTGGATAAAAACAAGATTCCATATCTCAATAACTTCCGGATGATCTTTATTCACCAGTTCTTGCCCTGGAATTCCATTCCGCTCATCATCGGCTCTAAGGTCGATGTGAATTTCGGAACAGGGGCCGCAAGGGCCTGTATCGCCCATTTCCCAAAAATTATCTTTTTTGTTGCCGTTTACAATTCTATCTTCATCTACCCAGAACTTCCAATAATCAAAAGCTTCATTATCCTTTTCAAGAAGGAGCGATTCATCTCCCTCAAAAACTGTAACATAAAGTCGACTCTTTTCAATATTTAAAACCTCAGTCAAATATTCCCAAGCCCAACTAATTGCCTCTCTCTTAAAGTAATCACCGAACGACCAGTTTCCAAGCATTTCAAACATGGTATGGTGGTACGAGTCGTGACCTACTTCTTCCAAATCGTTGTGTTTACCCGATACCCTCAAACACTTTTGCGAGTTGGCAATACGTGCAGATGTGATAGGGGCATTTCCCAGAAAAATATCTTTAAACTGGTTCATTCCGGCATTTGTAAACATCAGGGTAGGATCATCCTTAACCACCATTGGTGCCGAAAGAACAATTTTATGTTGTTTTGAAGCAAAAAAATCCAAAAAACTCTGTCGTACTTCTACTGCTTTCATGTGTCTATAATTTGATTTTTAATGGTCACATAACCTTCCGCGCTGCGTAACAAGTTTCATCCGTAAATAATTTATCTGATGAACCGGACAGGACTCGCATGATGAGTTTTTATCCGCGTTTGCATTAAACGAATCATGCGCGTTTAAGAATGTATGGTTTATCAAATAATTTAATAAGTCACTTAAAAATGTATCAACCAATAAGTATTATTTTCGCTCAAATTTCTTTACTGAAATGAAAAAAAATGAACTGAAAGATTATAACAGATTGATACTTTATCAAAAATTACTATATTCACGTCAAAAAAAAAGAACTTTTTTTCTTTTTTCACGTATCAGTCAGTCAATTCACTTTTTTTATAGCAAAAAATTGACTTATCTGATTTAAGCAATTAAATCAAGCGCAAAAA
>CALEUX010000046.1 GCA_937920475.1 uncultured Marinilabiliaceae bacterium | reverse complement strand
ATATATAAAATATTGGTGTTTTTACGACTTAACAGGCAATTTAGAACAGTTTTAATATAAATGACATAATGACTTGTTATCAAGTGTTGCAACTGACATATTGGCTTGTTTTTTTTAAAAAAACGGTGGGCAATCCAACAAAATATGATTTTCTATGTTATCAAACAAAAACGAATATGCTTGTTTGAAGGTCAATTCTTTAATTAACATATTTACAAATGGTTTTATATGAGTAATAATAAAGTTCTTAAGCGTGTTCTTGGACTTCACGATGCGGTTGGCGTTGGTCTAGGTGCCATTATTGGTGCTGGTATATTTGTTGTAATCGGCGTTGCAGCAGGAGTAGCCGGAGCTTCATTTTTGGTGGGTCTTCTTATTGCGGGAATAGTAGCGTCTTTTAATGGCTTAAGTTCTGCCCAATTGGCAGCTGTTTACCCACAATCGGGTGGCACTTATGAGTATGGTTACCGCGTGTTAACGCCTTGGTTTGGGTTTTCGGCAGGATGGATGTTTATACTCAGTAAACTATCGGCCGCCGGAATTGTAGCCATAGGTTTTGGCAGTTACTTTCATCAGTTAATTCCATATTTTACCCCCATTGAATACTCTGTAGGTGCCGTTGTACTGCTCACCATTGCCAATTTATGGGGAATACAAAAAGCGGGCATTATAAATATGAGCATTGTTTTAGTAACTCTTCTGGCATTGCTTTATTTTGTTTTTAGTGGCGTTGGTTCCATAAATAGTCAAAATTTTGAACCGTTTGCACCGTTTGGAATGATGGGTATTGCTGAATCGGCTGCCATACTGTTTTTTGCTTTTACCGGTTATGCACGAATTGCAACGCTGGCCGAGGAGGTCATTGAGCCAAAAAAAACAATTCCAAGAGCAGTTATTATTACCATTTTAACGGCCATCGTTTTATATGCAGCAGTTTCTCTGGTGGCTGTTGGTGTTATTGGTGCAGAAAATATGGCTCAAAGTGCTTCGCCTTTGCAACTGGCAGCTTTATCGATGAAAACGCCTGCCATCGGAACTGTGATAACGCTCGGAGCCTCCACTGCCATGCTGGGTGTTTTGTTGAGCCAGATATTGGGAATCAGCCGAATGTTCCTGGCAATGGGACGCCGAAACGATTTACCGTCTTTCTTCAACAGTATCCATGGCAAAACCCATGTGCCGCATATAGGCATTATTATTACTGGTGTTTTAGTTTTACTGATAACCCTCCTTGGTTCGTTCGAATTTGTTGTGAGGTCCGCAACCTTTACCATTCTATTGTATTATAGCATCACCAATATGGCAGCATTAAAACAACCATCGGGTGAACAATTGTATGGAAAGTATATTCCGGTTTTAGGAATGCTGGGTTGTTTAGCCATGTCGGTTTCATTACCGTTTAATGTAATTGTATCGGGACTGGTACTTTTGTTGGTTGGGTTTGTTGTGCGATTTCTTGTTAAAAAGATAGAACAGAATCGGTAATATTCGCACAGTTAAAATGCATCGATTTATAATTGACAAGTGTTCTTATTTAGCATGCTGTTATTACAAAATCTCTAATAATTGCTAATTTTGAACTTGATTAACCATCATATTTAATTAACTAATTGACCAATTGACCAATGAAGAAGAACTCTTTATTCATCTTATCGGCTTTTATTGCAACTGTTTTCTTATGTAGCTGTCAAAAAAAGCCATCCTACCAAATATCGGGTACCATTAATATGGATTCGGGGATGATGTATCTGCAGAGTTTCCGTAATAAAATGTTTTTTCTGGTTGACTCAGCTCCAATTAAACAGGGACAATTTCAATTCACCGGAAAAGTTGACCGCCCCGATTTATTTGGGTTAACTCTTAACCGAAACGAAACTTTTAGTCCTCATTATATTTTTATTGAAAATAGTCCAATTTTGGTTGAGATTGATACCACCGGACGGGGCACAGCCATTATTACCGGCTCTGCCGAAAACGATTTGTTTGAATATTATAAAAACAACCGCAAGGGGTTTGATATTGCTGCCTATATTAAGGAAAACCCAAAATCTCCGGCAGTTGCATACATCTTATACCGCGAGTTTTCAACAGATTTGAGTGCCACCCAATTGGAGGAACATGTGGCTTTATTCGACCCCACTGTTAGAGATATTTCATTTTTGAAAGAACTGGATGAAATTATCGCCACCAAGCGTAGTGTGGAGCCCGGCCAAACAGCTCCGTCTTTTTCAGGAATTACACCCGATGGACTTGAATTGAATCTCGAGTCATTCCGGGGTAATTATCTGATGCTGGATTTTTGGGCTTCGTGGTGCGGACCTTGCCGGCGTTCCAATCCCAATAAGGTGAAGGCTTTTGAAATGTTTCATGAGCAGGGTTTTCAAATTCTCTCTGTTTCGCTCGATAGAAAAAAGGAAGATTGGCTTAAAGGTATTGAAACAGATGGTTTGGTTTGGAACCATGTGTCTGACCTGAAGTTTTGGGATAGCGCGCCAGCCAAATTGTATGGGGTTCGCAGCATTCCTTCCAACTTTTTAATCGACCCCAATGGAATTATTATTGCCAGTAATTTACATGGTGATGAACTGATTAATAAACTGGCCGAAATTTATAATAAGTAATCTGAATTAGCTTTGCAATATATTAACAGCAGTGTTCGGCGGCAGGATAGGTTGCTTGAGCACGATAATGCCATTCGGTTGTTAGAAACCGGTGAATACGGAGTTTTGTCATTATCAACTCCTGAGGGAGCGCCTTATGGTTTGCCGCTTAATTATGTATGGGATGGCGAAAAATCGGTTTATTTTCATTGTGCCATTGAAGGACAAAAATTGGTGATGATAAAGAATAATTCCAAGGCTTCGTTTTGCGTGGTGGGTACAACCAATGTGGTGCCTCAAAAGTTCTCTACCGGTTACGAAAGCATCATTCTGAAAGGTAGTATTGCAATGGGTTTGTCGGACGATGAAAAACTTAAAGGGCTTCAACTATTAGTTAACAAATACTCGCCCAACCATAAACCGGCAGGGCAGAAATATATTGAGAACCTTTTCCACGAGACTGAAGTTTTACGTTTTGATGCTGTTGAGTTTTCAGGCAAATGTAAAAGAATTGTTTAGTAGTAAGTTAATAGTAATAAGGCAAAAGTTTCTAGCTCTCAACTCTTAATAGCTAACAACTAAGAACTAAGAACTACTTCATTTTAAACCAAATCGCAGGCATCGGCAGGAATCCAGTGAGCATCTTTACCATCCCACTTAACATTGCACCCAATTGGATTGGTTTTGTTAAACGGCAACGGTTTATTCGCTGTTAAAGCATCGAGTACCAAATCGAGGGTGTTCTCTGTCATTTTTGAAGTGTCGCGTGGTGAATCAACGCCGCGACCAGTGTAAACCAACTCACGATTTTGGTTGAACACATAAAAATGTGGGGTACGAAGGGCTCCATAAGCCAATGCAATTTCCTGACTTTCATCGTGCAGATACAACCACGGAAATTTATGTTCGTTCATTCGTTTAACCATCCCGTTAAAATCATCGTCGGCATAAGTGTTTTTGCTGTTTGAATTTATACCAACGAACTGAACACCTTTGGAATTGTATTTTAATACAGTTTGCCGGGTAACTTCGTCAGATCCAATTACATACGGGCAATGGTTGCAGGTGAAGAAAATCACCAGAAATGGCGAACTACTAAAATTGCTCAGGCTGTATTGTTTGCCATCGGTTGCCGGCAATTTAAATTCCGGCGCTTTTTGTCCTATTTCTAATGTAAATGCCATAGTTTTTTCTTTTTAAAACATCTATAAACCAAAATGGTTTAAAAGAAATCTAAACCAGGCTAAACAAATTTCTCTCGTTTTTGCAGATTCAGCATGGCCCACAGCAAAGAAATAATGGTTGCAATAACCATCATTAAACGATTTTGGTAAATGATATTTTTAAACACCCCATAACTCATATTGTTTGGAATATCAAATGGATTGATAAAAATATTCCATTTACTGAATTGGAGAGGTTCATATAATATCCAGAAAAAAAGTCCGAAAAGAACCATTACAACCGCTGCTCCACTGGCATTGCGTATAAGCGTAGCCATGAGGAATGCCAAACCTGCTAAAAATAACAATGGAAACATTAACTGATACACCATTTCGAATATGGGGATGCGGATAATTGCAAACACCGTAAAGGCCGACATAAACAAAAGAAATGCGGCCATTGTAAAAATGCTTAAAACGAAACGAAATAAGTACACTTTGTATCTGTAGTTGGGCACTCCAAAAATAATTTCCAGCATTCGGGCATCTTTATCGTTTTGTATGTTGAATACCACCGGATAAAATATTATTAATAAACCCGGCAGAATCAATAATGCATATACATCATCAACGGTAATGTTAGACGACCCTGAAAACAGATTGATGGTAATTACCAATAGAAAAAAGGCCATTGCTGCTATCAGGAAGTAAACAAATTTGTTGGCAAAAACAATTCTTAAATTGTATTTTACAAAATCTGTTAAGAGTTTTATGCGGTTATTTATTTGCATTTTTTTTGAACTGATGAAAATTTTACAATTAATGTGTTTAAATTCTGCTACTCTCTTCTCTCTTTTTGGTCTATTCTATCTACCATTTCCCGATACCCGGGACTGAGTTAGACTTCGTTCCTGTCTGCCTGTAGGCTGGTAAGTCTGGAAAGCTGTTAAGACATCTATCAAAACTTACAAATCTTCTCTATCTATCTTATATCTAAATTAAAAAAGTTTCTTAACAAACTACCATTAATAAGCATCACCCATATCACTAAGCAGATACAGATAGGCATCTTCGAGGTTCGAATTTACAGGCCGGGCATCGGGTACTGGTGCTGTTTCGGCAAGGCATCGGCAACGAATTAAATCGCCATCCTTAATGTGGTGGATTACAATATATTTGTCTTTGATGCTATCGAACTCTTCGGCGTTTACCTGAATGAGCCAAGCCTTATTATCGGCAATTTTTACCATATTAACAGGTGTTCCCAAATAGCGAACCTCTCCCTTTTTCATAACGGCAACCATGTTACACGAGCTTGCAATGTCTTCAATAATATGTGTTGAAAAAATAACAATTCTTTCTTTGCTAAGCTCAACCAAAAGGTTTCTGAATCGTATTCGTTCTCTTGGGTCTAATCCGGCAGTTGGCTCATCAACCACCAAAATTCTGGGTAAGTGAAGCAGTATTTGGGCAATACCAATGCGTTGTTTCATCCCGCCTGAGAACGAACCTATTTTTTCATGCTTATGTTCGCCCATATGAACTGCATTAAGCACATATTCAACCCGTTGAAAGCGCTCATGCTGATTGTGTATTTTTTTCAGGATGCCCATGTAATTGAGGAAATCCCAGGCAGTCATATTCTCGTACATCCCGAATTCCTGAGGCAGATAACCAATTAATCCCTGCAGCTCTTCGCGTTTTTCGCGCAAGTCTATACCGTTAATGGTTATTTGGCCGTAACTTGGTTCCAGAATTCCGCAAATTATTTTCATTAAGGTTGATTTACCGGCGCCATTAGGGCCCAATAAACCAAACATGCCATTTTGTATGTTTAATGAAACGCCCTTAACAGCTTTAAATGGTACCTTTTTTCTTCCAATAATAGGAATAGCGAGCACCAAACGGTAAAAAAACTGTCTTAATCCTTTAAATCGTCCTTTTAGGCGGTTGATGTCTGTTTGATGTTTAAAAAGTTGGTCAGATGTATATTTTATCAGAATCAACAAATACCAAATAAATCCAATTGGAATAATAAGCCCAATGAGTTTAAATCTGGAATAGAACAGATATAAGGTTATAACCGGGAATCCCCATACAAAAAGCGCAGTGAAAAAATTAACCACTCGGCCAAGCCATTGCTTTTGATGATTTTGTTTAAGGTTTTCTGACAGGCGCTCAATGGGTGAAAGAAACAACCTTACAATTAAATAAAACAGTATTGGAAGCACCATAAACCAGGTGGCACCATCAAGGTGGGAATAAATAAAATAAACCATAAAGGCAATAAGAGGTAACTGCCAAATCAGCACCTTTAGGTCGGCAAATGTTTTAATTTCCTGCTGAATTCCAAGTCTTTTTCTGATTTTAATCCCCGATTTCCATTCTCGCACAAAACGGCTGTCCCAATCGTAAATTTTAACCAGATTCCTTACCTGAATGTGCAATGGCTCATCGGTTTGAATCAGTTTTTCTGAAGCTTTCCGCAGACTGGTTTTTATGAAGAAAATGACCGAAGGGACTCCAACTACAAGCACCAGAAAACTAATTATCTGCCAAATGCGGCTGTCAATTTGAGTAATAATGGCATAGGTGCCGGCAAGCCATAAGCCAATCATCAGGAGTTTAACAGGTAAAACCTGTTGATAAATCCATTTAAGCGCAGAACCCATGCCCGAATTAAGTGTGGGAATAAACACCAGTGTTAAAATGGTACTTAATGTTAACCCTCCAATGATGGTAATGGCAAATGGAACCCCAATAAGGGCCACGTATTCCGATTTTCCAAGGGCCAAAGGTATAAGGGCTATAATGGTTGTAATGGCAGTAATTAAAATGGGCCGAACGCGTGCTAACCCTGCCGTCATAAGCGCTCTGGTTTCGTTGTACCCTTTTTGCCGAAGAACACGCGTATAATCAATCAGAATAATTCCGTTGTTAACCACAATGCCTAAAAGGATAAGCAATCCCGTCATAACATTTGTATTTAACAGCGATGTTCCTGTTAAAATTAGCAGCGCCAGCGAACCTATGGCAGCCAAAGGAATGGAAAACATCATAACCACCGGAATTGAAAATGATTCAAAAACCGACGATAAAATCATGTATATGAGAATAAACGCTACCATCATTAAAAAGGCAAATTCTCCCAGGTCGTTGTCCTCATGCGAAACTTCAATGGCAATTCCATCCGGCACATTCAGTTGTGCCATCATTTGGTCAACTTCCATGCGCGCGGCTTCAAGGAGATCTTTGCTGTCGTTAACTTCATCCGAAAATTCGAATATCATCTCCAGTTGCTTTTCCTGATTGGTTCGTCGTATGGATGATAATCCTTCGGAAAAATAAAAACCACTGATTTCGAAAAGTTTAAAGTTAGCATTGTCGCTACTTTTAACAGAAATATTTTTTAAATCCGACAAATTGCGGCTTAGCTGTTGATCGAATCCAATGGATTTTATTTGAATGTCATACTCATCGTTACCCTGTTTAAATTTTACACTGCTCGAAAACTCAGGCGGAAACGTATTAAGTTCTGATACAATGGATGAAACCGGAATGTTGTACAGTGCCAATAGCTGCTTGTTGAAATCCAGTAATATTTCCGGCCGCCTGTCGGGAACACTGATATCAACTCTTTTTATGGATGACAATTGCCAAAGATGGAAATTAATCATTGCAGCCTGATTCAACATTTTATCAAAGTCCTGGCCTTTAATGATTATCCTTTCGCGTTGTATACCAATTCCAAGCATACGTGTAAAGCCATCATCGTTAAAACCACCACCGCCGCCACCTCCAAATCGCTGACTTCGGGCCGGAGGTTCCCAACCAAAAACAGCCGGATTTAATCCCGCCACCAAACCCATAATCTCGTTTTTGATTTTTGGGATGGAATAGTTTCTTATTTTCTTATATTCGTTGGTTAGTTTTATGGTAAATATGGCTTCATCTTCGTAAATCTGACTAATAATCTCTTCCTTTTCCTGCAATTCCATTAATTTTTTCTCGGCTTCGGCAATAATAATATCCGTTATTTCAAGAGTTGACCCCCCGGGCATGGTAACATAAAGCGTTAATTCTTTAATTTCAGCTTCCTGTGTAGAGGTAAAACTAACTGCCAAACTGATGAGTAACGCTGCAAAAAATACCCCTAGAGCACCCAGAATGGTTTTTCCGGGACTACGCATACAGGTTTTTAACAACACCAGATAAATTTGAATTAACCTGTTGTGCAACGATAATTTCTCAAATTGAATGGGATTTTGGTTGCGCCGCACTTTTAAAAAGGTGTGTGTTATAGCCGGAACCAGCAATAGTGCCACTATAAGCGAAACAACAAGCGTTGATATTATTGATACGCCAATGTGTTTGCCAATAAGACCAATAAAAAAGTTGGTTGAAAACACAAACGGTAAAAAAACGGTAATGGTGGTAAGTGTTGCTGCAAAAATTGACCTCCAAACCTCATTGGTGCCTTGCACCACAGCCTTATCAATGTCTGATTTGGAACCAGCCAGCCGGTATATGTTTTCCAGAACAACAATACTGTTGTCGAGCAGCATCCCAATGGCGAGTGCCATTCCTAAAAGTGTTAAGCTGTTGATGGTAATACCGGCGGCATAAAAAAAGTTGAATGCAGTGTAAACCGAAATTGGAATAGCCAGTGCCATTGCCATAACCAGTCGCAGGTTCCTGAGAAAAATCCACAAAACAAAAACGGCCAGCAGTCCACCCAGTAAAGCCAATTCTATTATGGAGTTAATATTGTTTTCCATTGTTTCGGCCGAATTACTCTGAATCACCAATTCTATTTCCTTTGATTCCAGTTCCCGGTTAAGCAGGTGAACCTGTGTTTTAACTTTGTTGGCCAGTTCAATAATATTGGCTTGCGAATCTTTTGTAAGACTAATGGTTACAGCTTCCATGCCATTAACCCGGCTATACGAGTTTTGCTCCTTAACTCCGAAATTGATTTCAGCGATATCGCCCAGTTTAATGTTGCCTTGTTCCTTTACAACCAGGTTTTTTATTTCGTTAATGTCAGTAAATTCAGCAATTACATTAACAAAATGGAGCTGGTTGTTATGGTTAACTCTCCCGGCGAAGGTTCTCGATTTACTGTTATTCCTAAGCGCCATTTGTACATCCGATGCAGAAATTCCAAAGCCCTCACTTACATCACGATGCAAAATAATTTCAATTGATTTTTGCCGGCCTCCAACCACATCGGTATTGGCAATGCCATCAATATTAGCAAGTTTGTTTATTATTTCTTTATCGGTTACCTGCCTTACCCGGTCAACGCCACCACTGCCTCTAACCTGAATGGTCATAAAAACATTGGTTAACTGCTCGGTATCTATTTTAAATACCTGAACTATAAATTCTTCAGGAATTGCATTTTTGGTGGCATCAACCTTTTCGATAAGTTTTAAATAAGCATATTTAATATCTGTATTCTTTTTAAAAGATATTTGAATGGTACCGTTTTGCTGCCCTGCCATCGATTCAATTTTCTCTACTCCTTCAATGGTGCCGATAGCTCCTTCTAATGGGATGATAGCCTGATTTTCCATGTATTTGGGATCAACCTCAAGCGGTGTGGCCACCTGAACAAACAGCATGGGCAGGGTGGCATTTGGAAACAGTTCTACAGGAAGTTGCTTGTACGAAATATAACCTAACATGCTTAACCCGGTAAAGAGCATGGCAATGAAAACTTTTCGTTTTATAATGAAATTCATCCTGATGGGTTTTTTAATACATTTTATCGGGCAAGCATCCTTTTACAGATCAGTTTTTCTGAACATTCCTTTGGCCAATTCAAAAACATAATAAACACAAGGAATAACCACCAAAGTTAATAGGGTAGAGGTAGCCAGTCCTGAAATAACGGCAATAGCCATTGGTGCTCTTAATGAAGCGCCTTCGCCAATGCCCAGTGTTAAAGGAAATAAAGCCAAAATAGTTGTTAAACTGGTCATAATAATGGGCCTTATTCTGATTTCGCCTGCTGCAATAATGGCTTCTTTTACTTTCATGCCCTGTTGTTTGAACCGATTAATGGCATCCACCAAAATAATGGAATCGTTAACAGCAATGCCGGCCAGCATAATTATTCCAATGTAAGCCATAATACTCAATGGTTTTCCCAGAATTAAGAAAGCCCAGATGGTGCCAACTCCTGCCAAAGGGATGGTAAACAAGATGGTAAATGGGTGCAGCAGGGATTCAAATTGAGAAGCCATCACCATATATACCAACACAATAGATAAAACAAGAGCAAAGCCTAAACTAGCCATGGCTTCCTGTCGTTTTTGTTCTTCGCCGGTAATATTAATTTGATAATCAACCGGAATATCTATATCCGATAATTGGTTGCGCACGTCATTAATAACTCTGTCGAAAGGTTGTTCATCATTCACATTGGCCATTACTTTGGCAATGCGGTTCTGATTTCGTCTGAAAATTTGCCGGGGAGCATCAGTGCTTTTGATGCGTGCAATTTCGTAAAGATAAACATCACCTCCCGAGCCTTTCAGTTTTATGGAATTAAACTGTGAAAGTGAAATCTCCGGGAGTTTTATAGTAATATCGTTCATCTCGCCACCCGTCTCATATTTTCCGGCAGTACGGCCCATCAGCAAGTCTTTTAACTGCGATACAATATTATCAATGCTCATACCATATAAGCCTGCTTTGTAACGGTCAATAACCACATCAATTTCCGGTGCTCCATCTTCAATATTGGTGGTGATGTTGTGCAACGATGGTATATTTAAAAGTTGCTGTTTGATGCTGTCTGATATTTCGCCCAGTAACCCCAGGTCAGGGCCCTTAATTTCAATTACTAAAGGCGTTTCATCGGTTCCTAAAGTTGATTGCAGGGCAGTTTCGTTGCGAACAATGTTAATGGTTGCATCGGGAATATGACTCATTAATTCCTCAACGGCAAGAATAAGGTTGTTAGATTCAGCAACATAATCGTCCTTAATGATAATTTTTATTTTGGCTGTGTTTTCGTTTTCAAATACTGATTTTTCGTTGCCTGAAGCATCTGATGGGCCAACCTGGCTATACAATGTGCTGATTTTATCGCCAAGCATATCGGTTAGCAGAAATTCCATATTCTTTACAGTTTCAGAAGTGCGTTCCAATCTGGTTCCCTCCTGAAGTTTAATCTCAACACTGAATTCGCCGGCCCGGCTCTTTGGCAAAAACTCCGAACCAACCCATGGCAGAATTAAAAAAGTGGCGGTTAAAACCAGGGCGGTTATGAGTAATACTGTCCATTTGGCATTGAGCAATCTGGCCAATAGGTTACCATACCAGGTTATTTTAACAGACTTAGCCATTTCAGGCTTTTTGCTGCCTTTATAAAATGTATGAAAAAGCATTGGAATTACCAGTATGGCTACAAAAAGCGATGCCAGCAACGAAAACGCAACCGTCCAGGCTTGGTCTTTAAACAGGGCACCTGAGGCGCCATGTAAATATACAATTGGTAAAAACACCACAATGGTTGTAAGGGTTGATGCAATAATGGCGCCTCCAACCTCGGCTGTTCCGGTTATGGCAGCTTCTTTTATCGACATCCCCTGTTCCACATTCCGGAAAATATTTTCCACTACTATAATGGCATTATCAACCAGCATACCGGCACCCAGGGCGAGGCCGCCAAGTGTCATAATGTTGAGTGTTAGTCCATTAAAATACATCAGGTTGAATGTGGCAATAATTGATATTGGTATGGCAAAAGAGATAATAGCCGTAACCTTTAACCGCCGCAGAAAAATAAACAGTACAAATACGGCAATCAGAATGCCTATAAGGGCAGTGTCTCTTACCTCAAGGATGGATGCCTGTATAAAACGCCCTTGATTTTGTATAACAACAAATTCGTAGCCGGGCAAAGACTTTCGCACCGATTCGAGCGATTGGAGTAATTGCTCAACCGCCTGAACGGTATTCGCTCCGGTTTCCTTATAAACCGATAATCCAACACATCTTTGGCCGTTGTACCGAACTATGTTTTTGGGTTCTTTGTTAACAAAACGCACCAGGGCAACGTCTTTTATCAGGATGGGCGCTTTGTCGGTGTTCGTAGTTGCTACTGTTTGGTCGGTGGTTTTACTTCTGTAACTGATTACAATGTTTTCGATGTCTTCAATTCTTCGAACCAAACCGGTTCCTTTAATGATGTATCTTTTCCCCATTTCTACAATGGATCCACCCGAAACACTTCGGTTCATGTTTTGAATGGCGCTTGCCAATTCCGATGGACTAAGCCCAAATGCCTGTAGTTTCAATGGGTCTGTTTCAATCACTACTTCCTTCTCTTCAGTACCGCTAACAGCAACATCAGCAATGCCTTCCAATCTGATGAGTTCGTTTCTGACATAATTCTCCCCAGTTCTTCGCAGTTCATCCATATCTGTTATTTCGGGATGAAACATGGCAATAATCATTACAGGAGCGGCATTAGGGTCGTGTTGCGTTATATTGAATTCTTCAATTTCGGAGTTTTGACTGATGGAGGTTAACGCCTTCTGCAAATCGAGAAAGGCCTCGTCCATATCGCGGCCCCACCTATATTCAACGGTAATAAGGGCCGAACCAACCATACATATGGAGGATACCTCGGTAACACCTTTTTGTCTGATGGCCTGAGATTCAATATTCTCCACAAACTGTTTTTCCATTTCCTCGGGAGGTCGTTCGCCCGATTTTATTTCAACAAAAATGCGGGGAGCATTCATGTTTGGGAAAAGGTCGATGCTTAGTCGCCCAAACGATATAAAGCCAAGCAGAATAATAGCCAGTACCAGCATGGTAACCGTAACCGGATTATTTACAGAAAACTGGGTGATTTTTTTCATGCAATCAGGATTATTGCAGTTTTTAAAATTTTGTATTATTTCACAACCTTAACTTTTGAGCGGTTTCTTAAGGTTTCAAATCCTTTTACAACCAGTCTGTCGCCTTTTTCCAGCCCCGATATTATCTGAACTTCGTTGGGGTTTTCCAGTCCAAAGGTTACAATTCTTTCTTGCGCCAATCCTTTATCGACCACAAATACTGTATGATTTCTTTGTTTTGAAAGAATTACATTTCTTGGAATTACAATGGCACTATCGACCCGGGCAACTATAATTTCACCTTTGGCAAACATTCCGGGACGTATTAGCAATGATGAATTTTCGATACTGATAACTGATTTAAATGAACGGGTAGAGGCATCGATGGCCGGCGACATTTGGGTAATTGTACCCGGAAGAGTGTCGTTGGGTAGTGCATAGTTGGTAATGTTAACCTTCTGCCCGGTTTTAACATATTGGTAGTCTTTCTCGGGTAAACTCACATCCATGTATAGTTTGCTGTAATCCATTACTTTAAAAATGGTGGCATTGGTATCAATCCTGGTGCCGGGCGTGTAATAGGGCAATTCCACAATTATCCCCGAAAATGGAGCTCTGATGTGCATTTTTGCCAATCTAATCAGAGCATCTTCATAAGCATATTTGGAGTTGATGTATTCAATTTCTGCATTCTTTAGTTCGCTAAGCGTTACGCCACCTTTTTCGTAAAGCAATTGTTGCTTGTCGAATACCTGCTTCGAAATTTCAAGTTTCAGCTCCAGGGAGGTCAGTTTTATATTGTTTTCGTATTCACGGTCTTCCAGTGTTACAACCGCCTGACCTTCTTTTACATAATCGCCCAATGCATACTGCCGGCCGGTTGAGGGGTTGATATTCAGTTTATAGTTTCCGGCAATTTCTGATTTTAATGTGGCTTCTTTTACCGGAAAAACGTTACCTGTTGTTTCAATGAATCGTTCAATAGGCTTTAGTTCTAAATCAACCACTGAAACCGGAATGGAAACATCTTTATTGAGGTCGCTGCCTTGATTATTGCACGATATAAGTGTAATGCAAAAAACAGCCACCGGAATAAGATTTTTAATTGATATGCGTTTTGCTGATGAATTGGCTCGTTTCATCCGAACAAAATTGTTTTTTATTAGCCGGATGGAACTCACATTTTGTTCCTTTGTATTAGCATCAAACATTTGATATGCTCGTTTCATATTGTAAAAGTTAGTAGTGGTTAAAGTT
>CALEUX010000045.1 GCA_937920475.1 uncultured Marinilabiliaceae bacterium | reverse complement strand
ATCTGTTTAAATTTAGTTTTCTGGTTTTATTAAAGACTATTAGAAGTTTAGACTTCAGACAGATAGACGTGTCCCGGTTTATCGGGATTAGACTAAATAGAAAGAAGAGACAAACAAGACTGTTAAGTTATTTTGCTTATTTTAAGCATTATAAGGCTTATGTCTATTTCCGATGAACCGGAACACGTGTCTAAAATTCTTTTGTCTAAAAAATAATTTTAAACAGATTCTTAGTCTTCTGCCTATTGTCTTAAAAACTTTAAACAGTTATTGAATTTTCTTTATACATCGAACCTTAGCCTCATTCCCTTTTGCGAAAAATCGAATATGCCATTATCATAGGCCAGGTGGCCATTTACATAGGTTTGTGTAATTTGGTTCGAGAAGGTAGTCCCGGATAAAGGTGACCATCCACATTTATAAAGCACACTATTATCATTAACCTCCCACGGAGCATGTGGTTTAATGATAACCAAATCAGCAAAGTATCCCTCCCTAATAAAACCTCTGTTTTTTATTCTGAATAATCTCGCCGGAGCATGACACATTTTATCCACCACCATTTCTTTTGTAAAAATCCCTTGCTCGGCTAACTCAAACATAGCTAATACTGAATGCTGAACAAGAGGCCCTCCCGATGGCGCTTCAAAATATTTACGCGATTTTTCTTCCATTGTATGAGGCGCATGGTCGGTGGCAACAACGTCAATTAAACCTGATTTAAGCCCATCTCTCAATGCTTCTTTGTCGGCTTTTGATTTAATAGCCGGGTTCCATTTTATTCGGAATCCATATTTTTCATAATCATCCTCATCGAACCACAAATGATGCACGCATACTTCGGCTGTAATTTTTTTGTTTTCAAGAGGGGTATTGCTATCAAACAAGGCAAGTTCTTTGGCTGTTGATAAATGTAAGATGTGAAGTCGGCTATTGTATTTTGATGCCAGTCCTACCGCCATTGATGATGACTTATAACACGCCTCGGCATTTCTTATAACCGGGTGATATTTGAAAGCAATGTCCTCGCCAAATGTTTGCCTGTAATGTTGAAGGTTGGTTTGAATAATGGACTCATCCTCGCAGTGAGTTGCTATCAATAGCTTAACCTCACGAAATAAGTCTTGCAGGGTATTTGGATTGTCAACCAGCATATTGCCCGTTGAAGAACCCATAAAAACCTTTATCCCACAAATGTTTTCAGGGTCTGCTTTTAATAATTCTTTCAAGTTGTCGTTGGTTGCTCCCAAATAAAACGAATAGTTAGCCGGTGAGTTTAGTGAAGCAATGGTGTATTTTTTCTCCAGCTCTTCAATGGTGGTTGCCTGAGGGTAAGTGTTCGGCATTTCCATAAAAGATGTTACACCACCCGCCACAGCAGCTTTCGATTCTGATAAGATATTGCCTTTGTGTGTGAGACCGGGTTCACGAAAATGGACCTGGTCGTCAATGGCTCCCGGCATCAGAATGTGGCCTTCAGCATCTGTTGTCAGGTCAGCAACAGGCAGTTTATCCCCATCCTTAAATATTCTATCAATAAACTGACCTTTAATAAGTATGCTTCCTCTAAAACGTTTGCCTTCATTTATGATGATGGCATTTTTTATCAGCCTGGTTTTCATACGCAAAAGTTTATTATTGATACAGGAATTTAAGGTTTTAACAAATGGATGCTAATCCACCGGCCTGGTCTCATTGATTAGGGTTTGTTGATTCAATCAATATCAAAACAATCGATGTTTTTTACAACTGTTATTTTTGATGCTCATGCTTCTTATATGACCTGAAAAAACTGGAAAATTTTATTTTTATTACACCCCAAAGAGCTTCATTAAAAATACCGCCACTCATTTTTGAGAATCCTTGTTTTCGGTCGGTAAAAACAATCGGTACTTCAATAATATTAAAACCATGCTTCCAGGTGTTGAATTTCATCTCAATCTGAAATGCGTAACCTTTAAATTTAATCCTGTCAAAATCAATGGCTTCAAGAACTTTTCTATTGTAACATTTAAACCCGGCGGTGGTATCCATTATTTTCATCCTGGTTACAAAACGAACATAAACCGAGGCAAAGTATGACATTAGCACTCTGCCAATGGGCCAATTAACCACATTTACACCCGATTTGTACCTTGATCCAATAGACAGATGGGCTCCATCCACGGTACATGCCCTGTATAGCTTTGGTAAATCATTGGGATCGTGCGAAAAATCAGCATCCATTTCAAAAATATACTCATAGTTATGCTCTAACGCCCATTTAAAACCTGTTATATACGCGGTGCCAAGCCCCAGTTTACCCGTCCGTTCAACAAGGTGTAGTCGATCCCCAAAATGGCTTTGCAGTTTCTTTACCAGAGAAGCAGTTCCATCGGGTGAGTTATCGTCAATTATTAAAACATGAAGGTTTTCAATGGGCTGACTCAGCGTTGCCTCAACAATAGAGACGATATTTTCTCTTTCGTTGTAAGTTGGGATAATAACAAGATTCTTGTACACTATATATTTCTTTAAATTGAACATTTGCGAAGATACAAGTTAACAAACATTTTTCAGGAAAAAAATCGACAAATATTTGTTTGGAATAGGTTATTTTTATTACCTTTATAGTTCCGACTCTATTAAAAAATGCACTTTTTTAGGCGTTGAAAATATTGTCTTCCAGCCTCTTCATATTTTTTAACAGATAAAAGGTGTTAAAACATTTGGAAAGGGATTCTTGAAGGGCTACATTTGCAGCCGCTTTCCGAACGAGGGGGGGGTAGGAGGAGG
>CALEUX010000044.1 GCA_937920475.1 uncultured Marinilabiliaceae bacterium | reverse complement strand
AACAATACAATCTGTCGTTTAACTTAACAGAACATTTTATCACTTATCAAACAATTTGCCATTAAAGATGTTTTTCCAAATATTAAACAAATAAATGCCATGAACGAAAAAAACAAACTCTTCATTTTTTCAACCCTGGGTATGGCCATTATTCTTTTTTGGCTAATAACAGCTTCCAAATGCAGTGACCAGAATTCCATGAGTCAGGGCATAATTAGTAAGGAAAAAACCATTACCAATTACGAGCGATTCTGTGCAGGTTGCCATGGCATGTTTATGGAACGTTTTTCGGGCGACGACCGTGAAAAGCTATTTAACACGCCCTTAAAAGATATGGTTCAGGTTATAGCCGAAGGTGATTTGGAATCGGGTATGCCTGCCTTTAAAGGTACCTTTACCCAAGAAGAAATTGAGAGTTTATCCCGATATATCTTAACCGATATAAAAGAATCGAGTAAAACCCACAACTACCAACCAACACTGGCTTCTGTTCAGAAAAGTGAGAAACTGACATTCCAGATTGATACAGTTGTTACCGGGCTCGACATTCCCTGGGGTATGACCTGGCTTCCCGACGGAGACATGTTGGTAACCGAGCGCAATGGCCAGATTTTCAGGTTTAGAAATGGTGTTTTTATTGCCACCATTGAAGGTGTACCATCGGTTTATGCCAATGGGCAAGGTGGATTGTTAGACATAAGGCTGCACCCACAATATGCACAAAACGGCTGGATTTACATAGCCTACTCAACCCTTGGAACCGAAGGCCCATCGGCGGGAGGAAACACCGCCATTATGCGCGCCCGTTTGAGCAATAACAAACTGGTTGACCAGCAAGTGTTGTTTAAAGCCACTCCAGATAGCCGTGCAGGAGTTCATTTCGGATGCCGCATGGTTTTTGGCAACGATGGCTACCTTTATTTCTCGGTGGGCGACCGGGGATACATGCAAAACGCTCAATTACTTACCAACCATGCCGGTAAAATTCATCGCATTACCGACGATGGCAAAATACCTGCCGATAATCCTTTTGTGAACACACCGGGGGCCATGCCCTCAATTTATTCATATGGCCATCGCAATCCCCAAGGGTTGGTGAAGCATCCGCAAACAGGTGTACTTTGGTCGCATGAGCACGGGCCAAAAGGTGGCGATGAAATTAACATCATTCGCAAAGGATTGAATTATGGCTGGCCTGAGATTTCGTTTGGTATAAACTATAATGGCACCATAATTACCCCCGATACCGCCAAAATAGGCATGGAGCAACCCGTTTATTACTGGACTCCATCTATTGGTGCATGCGGAATGACCATTGTAACCGGTAACCGATACAAAGGATGGGAAAACAATATATTGTCGGGATCGCTTAGTTTCAGGTATTTGGTGCGGACAGAAATAGAGGGAGAAAAAACCACCCACCACGAAATACTATTGCCGCAAATCGGACGAGTAAGAAACGTTGAAATGGGGCCCGATGGTTTTATTTATGTAGCCGTAGAAACGCCAGGATTGATTGTGCGCCTAATTCCGATTGATTAACACAAATTAAGAATCGGTTGATTTATTATATAAGATGATTATATTTAAGATTATTAGACTGATAGATAAGTTTGAAAAGAAGCTAAGGCATCTTCAAAATCTTAAATATCTATTCTATTCATCTTATCCCGATTCTCGATATTTTGCGATGCCTAGCTTTTAAGCATCTTATCTCTATTTTAAACAGATACTAACTTAAGCAGTAAAACAGATAAAACTTAAATGATCAGTTGGGTGTTGGGTAAAACCATGTATAAAAATTGTGGCGTATTATTATTGTTATATTCTTTGAGTATAACAGTAACTTTGGCCAATTCTGTATTAGTTGAACAAAGTTTCGAATCAGAAAAGCAGGAGCCGCAAAAACCTGACACCACTGCGTATCTGTTACAAACCGAAAAGCAATTGGACGAAGTTGTTATTTCGGCCACTCCGCTTCACCGCAAGCTGGAAGCCTTGCCGGGAAGCATATCTGTTATTGGTCAATTGTCATCGCAAACCAGCCAGTCGACCTCCATTAAAATGGTGTTGGAACAGTTGCCCGGCATTCAAATGCAGGCCGGAACCAATAATACGGCCAGGTTAACCATACGCGGTATTGGCAGTCGTTCGCCCTATGCCACCAACCGAATAAGGGCTTTTTTCAATGAAATACCATTAACCGGAGGCGATGGTGCCACAATTGTAGAAGATTTGGAGATATGGGAAACCGGGCGCATAGAGATAATACGTGGCCCCTCCTCTGCCCTTTATGGTCCGGGATTAGGCGGCACCCTGGTTTTTCGGCCCAGAATAAAAGTTAACGATGGATGGGGGGGCCATTTTACAGCCGAAAGCGGCTCGTTCAATTTTTATAAAGCGGGTGGACATTTGGCATGGAAAAATCAACAATGGGTAGTGGAAGCAGGCGTATACACCACTCAAACCGACGGACACAGGCAAAACAACCAATATGAGCGAAAAAGCGGTATCTTCAGACTACAACGGCAGGTTGGCCGTCACCAGCTATCGTTGCTCATTAATTATATCGATTTATTTGCGCAAATACCAAGCTCAGTAAACCTCGAAACCTACAAAAACAATCCGCACATGGCCGCACCAAACTGGCTGGCCATTAAAGGTTTTCAGGAATACAACAAATGGCAAAACGGCTTAACAATTTCCAGTCGGTTAACCACCAGCCTCGAAAACCATTTCTCTATCTATACAATTGTAAACAACGCCTACGAATCGAGGCCTTTTAATATCCTTGATGAAAATACAATAACCTCCGGTATTCGGAACCGATTGGTTTTTTCGGGAAGAAAAATGGCCACCTCGTTAGGGTTTGAGGTATTTGGGGAGCAGTACAAATGGAAAATATACAGAACCAACGCCGGGGTTCAGGAAGAGTTGCTCACGAGGAATCGTGATGAACGTTTCTTCACCAATTTGTTTTTGCACAACGAATGGAGAGCTTTCCCCGAAACCAGAGTTACGGCCGGTGTTAACCTGCATCACACCACCTACCGCACCCAATCAACCATTGTTGAAGAAAGCACCAACCAATTAACCACAAATTATCCCGACCAGTGGGTATTATCACCCCGCCTTGGATTAAGTCAGAGAATTTTCCCACTAACCTACCTGTTTGCATCGGCAGGTCATGGATTTTCAATGCCATCATCCGAAGAGGCCCTATTGCCCGATGGAACCATTAACCGCCATCTCAAACCCGAAGAGGGCATTAACGTAGATGCCGGAATAAGATCATCCCTGCTCCATCAACGCTTACAGGTGGAAATAACGGCCTATCGCATTTGGGTAAAAAACCTGTTGATTACCCGTCGTGATGCCGAAGATCAGTTTTATGGCGAAAATGCCGGAAAAACCATTCACCAGGGCATCGAGAGCCGCCTAATTTTCGATTTAATTGGAAATGCCGCCCATGAAACACATCATTTAAACCTGTTGGTTGCGCACACCCTGATGGATAACTACTTTACAAAATATTCGAACAATGGACAGGTTCTGGATGGCAATAAACTTCCCGGACTCCCCAAAAGTTCTGTTAATTCGCGATTAAACTATAAATACCGCAATGTAATTGATGTATCGGTTCAATTCAACCATATCAGCAGTCAGTTCCTGAACGATGCCAATTCGGCCCAATACACTGGTCACGAAATCGTTGGCATGACGGGAGCCTACAGTTTTAAAAAGGGATTCAATAATGGACTTATTATAAAAGGTGGCATTAATAATATATTGAACCAACAACATGCCTCCATGGTTTTGGTGAATGCCCCAACCTTTGGAAATGCCCAGCCCCGCTACTACTATCCCGGCATGCCACGGAATTACTACTTTGGAGTAAGCTATTTGTTTTAGGTTTTTGGTCTGATTATTGAGAAACATTATCAGCATAACTGGTATATTATGAACAGAATTGTATTGTTACTGATGCTGATGGTTTTTACGGCCACACTTGCCAATCAGATTAAACAGACTGAGGAGCCTGACAGATTGGTTGAAATTGGAAAGGCATCGTTTTATGCCGATCGGTTTACCGGGAGAAAAACCGCCAGCGGCGAAATATATCAGCCGTATCTGTTAACCGCTGCTCACAAAACATTACCCTTTGGCACCCAGGTAAAAGTAACCTGCCAGGAATCGCAAAAAAGTGTGGTGGTAAAAATTAACGACCGTGGACCATTCATACGTCACCGGATAATTGACTTGTCGAAAAGCGCATTTCAGGCCATTAACACCCTAAATAAAGGAGAAATAACGGTGGAGGTAGAGGTGGTTGAAGAGTGATGAATTAGTTTGCTCCCGCAAGGCCACAAACAAAAAACCCGCTCATGATACCTCCGGTATTCGAACCCGGCCAACCCTTCTGTTCGAATCCTCACACTCTCAAACGCAGAAAAGCCACCCCAAAAAGGATGGCTTTTTATGCGGAGAGTGAGGGATTCGAACCCTCGAACCACTTTTGGCGGTTACACACTTTCCAGGCGTGCGCCTTCGACCACTCGGCCAACTCTCCATTAAATAATAATAGCACGGGAGGAGAGACTCGAACTCCCGACACCTGGTTTTGGAGACCAGTGCTCTACCAACTGAGCTACACCCGTGTTTAACGCTGCAAAAATAGGATTTTTACCCTATTTTCAATCAATCATGGTTTATTATTTTCAATTTAAATTATAATAATCTGAACATCAAACACGTTTTTTTATAACCCACCCTTCATTTGGTAGCCACTCCCAATGTGGTTATCTTTGCAGTCTGTTCTGAATTATTTAACAACCATCAGTTTTTATATCACAACACTGTTTAAACCAACAATATGATGTTAAAAAAAGTATCCATTTTAATTACCACTACCCTACTTCTTTTATATGCGTGCGGTACACCAAAAAATGTAATATCAACCGAATCGCGATTAAACACAGCTTATCAAAATCAGGATTACAATTTGGTGCTTCAACTGTTTGATAAAATTGAACACGATAAAAAAAACGGTGATATTGACCCATCGGTAATTGAAATGGCCGGCGTTGCTGCTTTTAAAACCGGGAAATGGGACAAGGCACACATTTATCTTACCCGCATTGTTGATGCCAATTCAGGCCCCGATATTATTGGAATGCTTGGTACAAACTACACAAGCTGGGGCGAAAAAACGCTCGAATACCAACACTGGAATAAATATCTGGATAAACTGAAGGGCACATCGCATTATAACCAAGCCACCACCAGACTGTTTCTGCTCAATATTGAAAATAACAACACCGAAAAGGCACTGGAAGTATGGCCAAAAATTGAAGAAAAAAGCGATGCCGATTTACAATTTGAATATCTGAAGTTATTGGAACAAACAGAGAAAACCACTCAGGCTTTAAGTTTTAGCGAGGATATATTAAAGAATAGTCCTCAACACGAGCCAACACTTTTTTGGCGTGCCCGTTATTATTACGATAAAGCCGAAAAACTTTACGAATCGGAAATGGCCAAATACAACCGCAGTCCCGATTACACTGCCTATGCCTACCTAAGAAGAGAATTAAAGAAAATTTCGGCCGATTACCGAACAGCCCGCGACTTGTTTATTAAGCTTCACGCTATGAATCCCGACCATTTGAATTACATCCGGTATCTGAAAAATTGCTATTTGCGGCTCGAAATGAAAAAAGAAGCTGAACAAATGGACCAGAAACTCAATGCGTTGTTAAAACAATAAGAATGAGCAGTCTTTTAACCCTCATACAACAGCGACGCAGTTGCCGTTCATTTCTGCCCCAACCGGTACCCGACGACATGGTACAGATGATATTAAAAGCCGCGCTTTGGTCACCCACCTCCAAAAACAATCGTCCCTGGGAGTTTGTGGTGGTTCAGGAAAAGGAAACCTTGCAAAAGCTTTCGGCATGTAAACCTCATGGCGCTTCATTTTTATCGGGAGCGCCGCTTAGTATTGTTGTACTGGGGAATCCCCAAAAAAGCGATGTTTGGGTAGAGGATTGTTCCATAGCCACCATTCTGATGCAAATGACAGCCGAAGACCTTGGGTTAGGCTCAACCTGGATACAAGTTCATAAAAGAATGCACAACGACCAGGTTTCATCCTCAGATTACATTAAAGACATTATAAAAGCTCCTGAACACATGGACGTGGCCGCCATTTTAGCAATAGGTTTTAAAGAAAAAGAACGAAAACCATACAGTGAAAAGGATTTGTTATGGGAGAGAGTTCATAAAGAGACCTATGATAGGTAAACTTTAAACAAAAAACCCCTGTAAACCACAGTTTACAGGGATTTTTTGTTAGTGCCCAGAACAAGACTCGAACTTGCACGCCTTAACCGGCACCAGCCCCTCAAGCTGGCGTGTCTACCAATTTCACCATCTGGGCATTTATTGTGCTCCTTTGAGCATTTGGAGCGAAAAACGGGACTCGAACCCGCGACCCCGACCTTGGCAAGGTCGTGCTCTACCAACTGAGCTACTTTCGCAATAATTTAAAACCATAACTGGTTTTGTTGTTGCGGATGCAAAGGTAATAATTTTTGGCAATCGTAAAATAATTTACAAAAAAAAATATATGCCCAGCCTTTTACCAGCGGCCAAATACTCTGATTTTGTATAAAATAGATTACTAAATTTCTAAAAATCGTGTTTATTGTTTAAATAAAAGGGGATTTTTCTTAATTTTCCAGTGAAAAAGAGCAAACTCTTTTGGTATTTTTACGTATTCACGCTTTAAAGCTAAACAATACCTCAACCATGGCAACCATATTTGGAATTCAATTTGGCAGCAGATTTACTTCAACCAGAAAATTTGAAGCCGCCCTTAACAAAGAGAGAGATGATTTTGAACGATTCAATAAGTTCGAACAGTCGCAACTTCTGAGCAGATATCTTGAATTGGATGAATTGGTTCATTCGGGAGAATTTGAGAAGAAAGTTAGAGAGCTTAAAACTGCCAGATTTAAAGATACCGAGCAATTCAGGCAACTCGACCAATACAACACCATGCGTTCAGCATCAGATATTAAAACCTATCTGAAATTTGTTAAAACCGGAAAAGCCGACAGGTTTAAAAGTATTGAAACCTCCGAATTATTTGCTGAATTTCAGAAACTTCACACCTTTGTTAATTCGTCGGAATTCCATGCTGAGAAAGTAAAAAAAGACTTTAAAAAGTCGGTTGCATTTCAGCAATTAAAGAAATACAAAGAAATTAGCAAGCGCCCCGATATCAGGTTTTATCTTAAAACCAAAAATTCGGGCGATTACAAAACCTGGCTCAAAACTGAAGGCAGCGACCGGCTAAAAACATTCTTTGAATTGGAGGCCATTGTGCAATCAGAAGAATTTCTGCAGTTTAAGGCCTTTATGGAAGATAAAAAACGTTATAAAAAATCGCAGGAAGCACGATTAGTTGAAGAGTTTGAAACACTTCAGAAAAATGATGAAATTAAATGGTATCTCGACAAGAAAAAGAACAATCCGTTTAAAGAAATCAGAAAGTGGCATTTAACTTTTGAAGATGATTTTGACAGTCTGCGGCTCGACCATTCCAAATGGATGACCGGATATTACTGGGGCAAAGCATTGATGAACGAAACCTATGTATTAGCTGGTGAAAACCAGTTTTTCCGCGACGAAAATATCGAAATGCGCGACAGCGTAGTTCGCATTACTACCCGTAAAGAGCAAACATTCGGTAAAACATGGGACCCCGTTCATGGTTTCATGAATAAAACTTTTGACTTCACTTCAGGATTAATCAGTACTGGACAAAGTTTCAGGCAAAAACACGGAAAGTTTGAGGCCAAAGTGCGTTTCAGTGAAGCAGCTCCCGTTGTTAATGCTTTCTGGATGGTTGGAGAAAAAATGGTACCACAAATTGACGTTTTCAAATCATCGGTTCAAAAAGGAAAAGTTATTGAGTGTGGCATTCATTCGATGAACGGAAAAAACGAGGTTCAACATCAAATCAATCCTATAAAAGGCGCTACTTTTAAAGGCGATTATTACATCTATACATTGGAATGGTCGCCCGAAGCCATTATATGGAAAATCAACGGTTTAGAAGTAAACCGGATCACTAATAACCTGCCCGATGAACCTATGTACCTTACCTTCTGCACCACCTTACCACAGGCACCCGACGAACGAAAAGTACCTTCAACCCTGGAAATTGACTGGGTCAGATGTTATCAGAGGATTTAACCTAACCATAGAAAATTTGAATAACCCGGTGGTTTCCAATGAAACAAACCGGGTTTATTTTTAAATGAGCCTTGTTAGAGTTTTGTATTATCTAACCACAAAGGCGACAAAGGATTACACAAAGCATCTCAAAGCAAGCACTTTATATGAATATTGAAGAGCTATATAAAAAGGTTTTAGACTGTTCTTTTAAAGTACATACAACTCTCGGACCAGGATTACTTGAAAATGCTTATGAAGAATCCCTTTTTAATGAATTAGTACAGATTGGTTTTACGGTTGAGAAGCAAAAGTCATTGCCATTAATTTACAAGGAAGTAAAACTTGATGCAGGCTATAGAATTGATTTAATGGTTGAAAACAGCATAATCATAGAAATAAAGGCAGTAGAATCTTTAACGGATGTGCACCTGGCACAAATAATAACTTATTTAAAATTATCGAATTGCAAACTAGGCCTGTTAGTAAATTTCAATGTTAGACACCTAAAAGATGGTATTAAAAGAGTTATTTTATGATGTTCGCTTCGTGTTACTTTGTGATTTACTTTGAGTGCCTTTGTGGTTACTTTTTTACATTCAACAAAAACAATTCATGGATATAATAAGGCATCAGATAGAACTTTTAGCGCCGGCTCGCGATTTAGCCTGTGGTATTGCAGCCATTAACCATGGCGCCGATGCCGTTTATATTGGGGCCGATAAATTTGGGGCAAGAAAAATGGCCGGCAACAGCATTAAAGATATTGCCAGCCTGATTCAGCATGCCCATTTGTTTAACAGCAGAGTATATGTGGCTATTAACACCTTACTTTTCGACCATGAACTGGAAGAGGCAGAACAGTTAATATGGGATATTTATAATATTGGTGTTGATGCCATTATTATTCAGGACATGGGTATTTTGCAAATGAATCTGCCTCCCATTGCCCTGCATGCCAGCACGCAAACCGATAACCGTACTCCGGAAAAGGTAATGTTTCTTGAGGAAGCTGGCTTTCAACAAGTGGTTTTGGCACGCGAACTATCGCTCACTCAGATTAAAACCATCAGAAACAAAACCAGCTTACCCCTGGAGTTTTTTGTGCATGGTGCGCTGTGCGTTTCTTACAGCGGAAGATGTTTTATGAGCCATGTTTCATCGGGGCGAAGCGCCAACCGTGGCGAATGCAGTCAGCCGTGCCGCCTTCCCTATTCACTCGAAACCATACAGGGCGATACTCTGGCAAACAATCAGCATCTATTGTCCTTAAAGGATCTTAATTTATCGGATAAATTAGAGGCGCTTATTGATGCCGGCATATCGAGTTTTAAAATTGAAGGCCGCTTAAAAGATGTGTCATACGTAAAAAACGTAACTGCCTACTATCGAAAAACTTTAGATAACATCATTAAGAACAATCCGGTACTCAGTAAAAGTTCAAGCGGACAAATTCAATCAGGATTTATTCCTTCACCCGAGAAAACATTTTCGCGCGGTTTTTCAACTTACTTTCTGGATGGGCGACAAAAAGGAATCTGGTCGATGCACACCCCGAAATCGTTGGGCGAAAAAATTGGAAAGGTCGTAAAAGTAGATAAAGACCACTTTCAGATTCAAACATCAACCAAAATTAATAATGGCGACGGCCTTTGTTTTTTTAACCGCCACATGCAACTGGAGGGCTTAAAGGCCGATGTGGTTGAAGGAAACAAGATATACTCATCGGGGCTTAGAAGTCTCTTTTCGGGGGCAACCATTTACCGAAACTACGATCATGCCTTTAATAAAGAACTTGAAAACACCCCTTTTGAGCGAAAAATAGCCGTAAAGCTTTATTTTTCTGATACAGGCACAGGTATTAAATGCATTTTGGAAGATGAAGACGGATTAACATCATCTGTAGATACTGAAATAATTAAAGAACCTGCATTAAAACCAGAAAAAGCAGTGGACCGGATAAGAACCCAGCTGTTGAAATGGGGCAATTCGCCATTTATGGTAGATTTAATTAAAATTGATCTTCAGCAGCCACTATTTATTCCGGTATCGGTAATAAATGGTTTACGACGCGATTTGGCAGAAAAACACATATCATTAAGAGAAACTTCCTACCAACGGTATGATTACCAGATAACAAAAACGTTTCATTCTTATCCCGAACAGCTCGATACCACTGAGAGCAACGTGGTTAACCAACTGGCTCGTCAGTTTTATGAGCAACATGGTTTAAAAAACATTGTTGCAGGTATGGAAACCAATGCGAAAACACCTGCGAATACCAGAGTTATGACTACTAAGCACTGTATTCGGTATGCCACAGAAAGGTGTCCGCAAGAAAATCCTGATGCTGTAGCAGATGATTTAATAATGAAATCGGGCAAAAACAGTTACCGGTTAAAATTTGATTGTAAAAAGTGTGAAATGCAGGTTTTTGTAAACGACTCAATTTCTTTTGCAACCAAAGAAAAACAAGGCATTTAGAAACTGTTAAAATTTAATAAAGAATTTTAGACAATAGACAGATAGACAAGATTTAACAGATAAAACAGATTTGCCCTTTCCGGCAGGTGGCAAAGATGAAAATATGAGAATCGGTTTGAATTAGTAACCATTTATTTTTTTCTTAATCCTTTTGTCTTGTGTCTATTGTCTAAAATTTTTTAAGTAATAGTTACTTAGAACCATATAAGACATATAAACTATTGATACTAATCTGCCTTATATGGTTCAAAAAAACTAATCAATATCCAAACTCAACTTTAAAGCCGGCTTTAATCCATAGCCCGGGCTGAATTAGTTCTCCCAAATCGGCATATTGTTTATCAAACAGGTTGGTAGCTTCAGCAAAAACAGATTTATTGTTTGATTTCCAGGTTAAGCGAAAATCGGTAAGCCAAAAATCGGAGTAAGATTTATGTGTATTGGTAGCCGAAACAGTGTAATAACCCACCCTGTCACGGTATAGGAAATTCCACGAAGCTTCAATATTGCGGAGGCCGGTTTCGTGTATAAATCCAATATTCAATTTATTACGAAGGTGGTCCAGAATATAAACAGATTCATAACCAGAGTCGGATTTTTTATTCTGATGAATGTAAGCGTAATTCATATCCAGATTTTTAAAAAAGGACTGGCCCGGCAGTGCTCTTTTTAAATCAAATGCAGCAGACATTTCAACTCCTAATGCTTTAACCCGGTTAATATTAGATGTGGTATATTTAGTATCGTCAGGTTTCTTCCCCCAGTCAATCAGGTTTTTGCCATCACGATAAAAAATGCTGATGTGTGTATTGTACCAACCATCTGTAAGTCTGAAACCCGTTTCAATGGTAGAAGCTTCTTCCGGCTTCAGATTAGGATTGCCCTGGTTGGTTGCGCCTGCATAAAACAGGTCGGTAAATGTAGGTAAACGTAGCGATTTATTGTAACTGGCCATCCATTTGAGGTTGGGCATAAACCAATAGCTGATATCTATTCCGGGGAAAAAGTCAACACCATAACCCAACTGAGAGTTCTGGTTGACTAAAACACCGGCCGACACACTAAAGCCATTGGCCGAATAGCTCTGTTCAAAAAACAGGGAGGCATTGGTTCGTGAATAGCTCTTTGTAAAGAAAGCGCCTTTCTCTCGAGGAACCTTAACCGGATTTTCCATGGGTAAGCCCAATACATTGCTCCATACATTTTCGCTTCTGATTTCTCCGCCAATAGATGTGTTTCCTAATTTTGAAGGAATTACAACATTAACGCCGCCTCCCAGCACATCGGTAAGGTGATAATTGTGGCCGGCATACCAGGATGCAGCATTTTTAAAGTCTCTGAAGAGTTCAAAACGGTCGTGGTGGCGCCTCCAGTAAAGATTAGGCCGAAGTTTTATACGCGAGCCGTTCTCGAACGAGAGCGAAGCAAAAGTAGTTCGGGTAGCTTCAAATTGATTTGGAAAACGTGCTGAGTAAAATGCATTGGCACCAAACGATTTGTTGGTATGACCAATTTGAAAGGAAAGTTTTTCGTTGTTCAGTAGTAATTGACCCTGATAAAACAGGTTGAGTACATTAAAGTCGGTGTTACTGATGTAGCCATTGCTACCACCCTTTTGTACCGACATAAAATGCCGCAATTGACTGGTTTGTATGCTGGTTGATACAGTTGTGTTGAGCAAACCATGCTCACCACCAATAACACTGGTGGCTGTTTTGTTTTTGCCCGAATCGCCGGTAATAATATTAATGGCACCGCTAAAAGCATTTGGTCCATACACCCTGGCAGCAGGGCCTTGTAAAATTTCAATACGGTCAATACTTTGTAAATCAACCGGTAAATTAAGATTGTGGTGTCCGGTTTGTGGATCAGTAATGTTAATTCCATTAAGCAAAATCATCACCTGGTCGAAAGAGCCACCACGCATACTCACATCTGCCTGAATTCCTAATGGGCCTCTTTCACGCACATCCACACTCATAGCGTACCTCAATATTTCCTGTACGCTATGCACCGGCATTGTTTCAATTTGAGCCCTCGAAAGTACAGTAACCACACGTCCCACTTCGGAGTAAACCGCCGGAGCCCGTCGTGCCGAAACTTCCACTTCATTCAATTTCACTTTTTTACTAATCATAATGGTATCGGTTTCGGCAAAAAGGTTATGGAAACCCATAGTGGTTAAATAGGCAGTGAGTAAAAAGCCAATTCTAATTTCTTTGTTAAGGCTGCTAAATATAGCGTAGTCCTTGCCCATCCATCTTTTAAAACACAATAATGCAGAATGTTTTAAGTAATTCATCTTTTTCATTCGTAAATAATTTAAAAAGTTAAACAAAGGTCAAAAGTAGATGTTTACAATGAAATTTCTCGTATTTTTCTTACCTTCATATATTCATTAACCTTTCCGCCCTTTATTCAAAATTGGAGCCACTGAAAAAACACAGTGGTTCTGGAGTACTTAAATTATAAAAGTAAAAACCATGCAAATATCCGAACGATTGCTAACCTTAAGGAATAAGATGGATGCTTATGGGTTGGACGCCTGTATTATTCCATCAGGTGATCCACATTTAAGCGAATACCCCGCTGAGCATTGGAAAGTTCGGGAGTGGTTAAGTGGTTTTACCGGTTCGGCTGGCACTCTGGTTGTTACTTCGGAAGAAGCAGGTTTGTGGACCGACTCTCGCTACTATTTGCAAGCCGCTGAACAAATAGACAACACGCATATTCAACTTTTTCGCGATGGAGAACCAGGCGTACCTGATATAGCCTCCTGGCTTTTGGAAGTGCTGATGCCGGGCAACAAAGTGGGCGTTAATGGGGCTATTATATCCATAAACAAAATGCGTGAAATAACACGCCAATTGCGTTCTGCCCGTATTCAACTGATTACAACCGTAATGCCGGCCGAAGAAATATGGGATACGCGCCCTCAAATTCCGGAAGATACAGTTATAATACACGACCAAAAGTGGAATGGCCATACGCGTGGCGAAAAATTAGAGCAAATTCGCAGCATCATGCAAAAAGAAAGCATTTCGCATTATATAACTGCTGCACTCGACGAAATTGCCTGGACGCTCAACCTTCGTGGTAACGATGTTGCTTACAACCCGGTGTTTCATGCATTTTTGATAATAACCCAAAATCAAACACGGCTCTTTATCAATCCCCATAAACTCACTGCCAATATAGCCAAAGAGCTGACAGCCAACGATGTTAAAGTCTACATGTATGATCATTTTTACCGGCACCTGGAAGATTTACCCGATGATGCCAATATCCTGATTGATCCATCGCGAACCAATTCAGCCATATATTCATCTTTACCTCCCAAATCGGTAAAAAAGGAGAGTTTAAGCATTGTTACACGGCTAAAAGCCATAAAAACAGAAATTGAAATCAGGCACTTCAAAGCGACCATGATTATCGATGGAGTTGCCATGGTAAAATTTATGTACTGGTTGGAAAACAATATCGGTAAAGAGAAAATAACAGAATTAACAGCAGCCAGGAAACTTAAAGGCTTCCGTGCCAGGCAAACGGACTTTTCGGGCGAATCGTTTGGCACCATTTCAGCTTACGGGCCGCATGGAGCCATTGTGCATTACAATGCAAGTAAAGAATCAGATATAGAACTCAAACCTGAAGGTTTATACCTTATTGACTCGGGTGGCCAATATCCGGGAGGCACCACCGATATTACCCGAACCATTGCGCTGGGTAATATTACGGAACAAGCCAAAATAGATTATACGTTGGTGTTGAAAGGCCATATTGCCTTAGCAACGGCCATATTTCCATCGGGCACCCGAGGTGTTCATCTTGATATACTGGCCAGAAAATCGCTTTGGGAAAATTATTTGAATTACGGCCACGGCTCGGGCCACGGTATTGGATATTTTCTGAACGTTCACGAAGGGCCTCAAAGTATTCGACCACAAGACAATGGCGTTATTCTGGAGGCTGGCATGATAACCTCCAACGAGCCTGGAATGTACCGAAGTGGTGAATATGGTATTCGAATCGAAAACCTTATTCTTTGTATCCCGGTAAAAGAAACCGAATTTGGACAATTCCTGACATTCGAAACACTGACACTTTGTCCTATTGATACCAATCCCGTGGTTGAAGCTTTACTTACCAAACCAGAAAAAGAATGGCTTAACCATTATCACCAGCAGGTATTCAAATTGTTAAGCCCGCTATTAGAGGAGCATCACAAAAATTGGCTAAAAGAAAAAACCAAACCAATAACCTAAAGTATTTAATTTATAACAGTTTCCAAAAAAGGAAATGCAATCTCAGGCACAATTATTGATTATTGTAATTTTCTATAAAACTGAAAAGTAGAACCAACGTCTATTGTTATGAAGTTTATCAGATTAAAAATATTAATTGTTTTGCTTCTGGCCGCAGGGCTTTTCACGCCAAACATCTTTGCACAACAAGGATACCGCATTGAATTAAATGTGCCCGGATTTCCCAACCGCGATATTATATTGGGATATCATTTAAACAAGCAGATTTACGTTAAGGATACTGTTAGAACCAATCAACAGGGGAAAGCCGTTTTCACCGGGAAAGAACCTCTGCCCGGGGGCGTTTATCTGTTCTATTTTCCAAACCAGAAATTCTTTGATTTGTTAATCGACAAAGAACAACATTTTTCGCTCGAAACAGATACAGCTGATTTTTACAAAACCTTGAAAATTAAAGGCGCTAAGGAGCCTCAGATTTTTCTGGAATTGCAAAGATTCATGGAAGAAAAAGGCTTAAAAGCCAACGAATTGAGAGAGAAGCTAAAGGGTGCTGAAAATAATCCGGTTCAAAAAGATGCTTTAAACAAAGAACTTGAATCTATCAATAATCAGGTTAAAAGTTACTGGGATAATCTGATAACTCAAAATCCCGGAACATTTGTAGCCACTTTTGTAAAAGGTTTTCAGGAAGTGCCATTGCCTGATTTTGAGGTACCGGCAGGCACTTCTAACCCCGACTCACTGCTGCATTTCAAAAGAGCCTGGTATATGAAAGATCATTATTTCGACAATATTGATTTGGCAGACTCCAGAATAATGCGCACCCCGTTTTTCCATGCTAAACTGGAGCGGTATTTTAATCAGATACTGATTCCCATTCCCGACACTGTAACCAATCAGGCCATCCGACTTATTGAAAGAGCCCGCCCCGATAAAGAGATGTTCCGCTATATGGTACAGTTTATTTTCAACTTCGCCAACAACAGTCAGATAATGGGTATGGATGCCACCATGGTGGCGCTGGCCGACAGGTATTATTTGAATGGTGAAGCATTCTGGGCTTCTGATGAATTTATGACCAACCTTAGGAAGCGTGTTGAAGAAATTAGACCTACTTTGTTGGGGAAAGTGGCCCACGACCTGAAAATGGAAGGGCTAAACGGTCAGTTTTATCGTTTGCACGAAATCAACGCGCCCTTAACAGTTGTGGTTTTTTATGAACCCGATTGCGGCCATTGCAAGAAAGAAATTCCCCAATTGTACCATCAGGTTTTTGAACCTTACCAGAACAAAGGGGTGAAGTTTTTCGTGGTATACAACCTTCAAGATCGCAATAAATGGGAAGAATTTATCAACGAGCATGGAATGATTGGCTGGATTAACGTGTATGATCCTTACCATCGTACACAATTCAGAAACTATTACGATATTAAAAGTACGCCCATGATCTTTGTCTTGGACAAGGACAAACGAATTATAGCCAAAAGAATTGATGTTCACCAACTACCATCATTTCTTGACAGGGCTCTACAGCAAAAATTATAACAAAACAAAACCGGTTGCTGAATTGCGATGTTTTTTTTGCATTTTTGTGCTCAACAGATTTGTGCCAAAGAATGAAAATAGTAAGGTACCATATTATACTGACTTTATTTCTGGTGTTTTTTTTAACTCCTGGTTGTGAAAATAACGAGAAGGAAATTCCAGCACCCACCATCCATCTTAAAATGCCTGAAGCCGGTTATGAGTTGGAAGTTGGGGATTCTATCGTTCTCTTTCCCAAAATAACTTACGATTATCGATCGCGTTATCAATGGTACCATAATGGAAACCCCATGGGCACTACATTGACCTTTTTGCATCGTTCGTTTCAATTGGGGAGTGACCTGTATGGCTTTGTAGTTAAAACACCATCTGGCACCGATTCCATTGGAATACCGGTTAATACCATCATCCTGGTAAATTTAAGCGATATTGATTTGCCCGATAATGTTAATGTAGGATTAGATTTACCGGCTGAATCGCCTTGGTTTAACTCGAAAGGGATTTTGTTTCCGGTTAATGCCGAATCAGAATTGCAGTGGACTGGATTTGCCATCAGCAATCGCACCAGTCAGGCAACAAATGCTACCGATATTTTCAGTGCCTATTTGCCGGCCGACTCCAAAACAAAAACAAAAAACAACTTCTTTATATACCAACAATCGCCATCTTCCTATTTGGATGCCATTCGTTTTGAAGATGGAAAAAATCATTTGGTGGGTAGTGCTTCTGTTTGTAATTCTACCATTACCTATCTGGTAATAAAATATGGAACCGAAGACATTAAACGTTTTGGAGGCGAATCGAACAACGACCCCGACTGGTTTCTGTTAACTTTTGAAGGGTACGATAATGCAGGAAATTATACCGGTAAAGTAGATTTTTATTTAGCTGATTACAGGTTCGACAACAACAGACGTAATTATATTATTTCGAACTGGACTACAGTAGACCTTACTCCGCTGGGCGAAGTAAACAGGATTGCGCTGAACTTAACTTCTTCGGTGCGCAGTTCAGGCGGGGCTATGCTTACACCACCATTTGTTTGTATTGATAATATTAAAGTCCTTAATTAATTCTGGCTTTTGATTGGCTTAATTGGTTAAAATATTCCAGATAGTATTATAACTTGCTTAAATCTGGTTCACAATCAGTAAAAAAGGCAGAAATTCTTAGTAAATAGTTTTACAGTTTACAGTTTATAGTTTAAACACTCACAACTAAGAGTTATCAGCTTCTTTCTTCAGACAATAATTAACCCAACATTAGTATTAATTGCAAGTAGAAATAAGCACTTTTTGATAAAACACCTGATTATTAATCGACAGCTTTAACAGGTGTAAGCCTTGTGTCAATCCTGAAAAATTAATCGCCCCTTTTCCCTGAAAAATATATAAAGACCCTTTATAAACCAGTTGACCAACCATATTGTATAATTCAACTATTGCTGGTCCATCGTTATCGAGTCTTAAATTGAGTTGACTGCAGGCAGGATTGGGATAAACCAATAGGTAATTGCCGATGGGGCGGGCAACAGAGGTGTCAATTTTTTGTACATCAGACGCCAGAACATCAATCCAAAATGCTGACGGGTGATTAGTAGCATTAAAATCTTCAAATTCAATCCAATCGTTCTGGGAACTCTTAATCCATGCGGTATTTTTAATTCGCGTGGATGATAGGGCCGATTGGAAAACAGCAAAGCTATCGACCGGGGCGGTATTATTAAATTCAACTTCAACCCAAAATGGGCCATCAATTGTAACCGGCGAATTAAGCATAACCAAGTTTTCGCGCTGCTGCCTCAATTGCCCCAGTGGGATTCCATTTTTAGTGGCCAGCAAATTCTCAGGCTCAAACAATCCATCCCAAATACGGAGATTTACTGTTTTGGTACTGAAAAAAGGCGATTTGGCAGTCACCAAATAAATGCCCTGAATGGTAGCTGTTTTTACCCATGCATATTTCTCGGCAATACTTTTGGTTAATAAAGAGTTGTGACCAGACCATACTCCTTTACCGGGATTCAGATATTTCAAAGTAGCAACATCTCCCTTAACAAAGTTCGATAACCGCTCCACTCCTCCATCGTAATAATCAATTCCTGAAACCGATTCAGGGTTGGCATTGTCGGGATCGAGCCAATAGGCCAATTGTTTATTGCTTTCGGGAAAATGACTCCAGGCTTTGTTTAACCGGGAGAAATAATCGTTAACAGGATTACTGCAGGTGGCGGCGCCCCCACTTAAATTTCCAATTAACAATCCACTATTATCGAACAATGCGCAACCCGAGGAGCCCGGCTCGGTGGTACCAACTTGCCAGGAAGCAACGCGCCAATGTGAATTGGACAAAAACGGGTTTCCCCAAGGCGATGATGCTGAAAAAGTAACATTTGTTGGTGCGCTGTTTGACTGAGCTACCTTTTTAACATCTCCTTCAGGGTGATGTATGGCTCTTACTGGTGCCGAAGGAGAAGTGGTTCTGCTCCAGCCAGCCCAAAAAGGGCGATAAGTAGCAGGGGGAACTACAGTCATTTCCAACAAAGCAAAGTCAAGCGTTTCGCCAAAAGCCCGGAGGTATGACCCCGACAATGTTTGTTGTGGTGTACCTTCGATGGTTGACTCACAATTAGGAACCTGATAATTAAAAAAGAAAACAACCGTTGATGCTGAATTGGATTGCTTTAAACAATGAGCAGCTGTAAGAAAATAAGGTGTTCCATCGTTTCTGGTGTTATTGAGCAGAGTACCGGAACAAAGTTCGGTTCCATCAACAATAATTTTACATACCGAGCGCCCCGCCAAACTCCAGATGCCATTGTCATTACAAGTAAAATCAACATGGCAATCACCGCTGTCGCCAAACACCCCACCCTTTAAATAAGGAAACAGATTCAGGTAATCATGATTCACCGCACCAATCATAACACCTGATTCTTTAGCTGAATTAGAATTTGAGCGGAGTTCAACAATGACTTGGTCGCCTGGAATTGGAGCTGTAGCCAAAACACCCTCAGGCTGATTATTATTATAAGTAAAAGCACCTAAAACAAGGCTTTGATCGGGGTTGAAGATGAATAACGAATCTCCGGGAATCAAATTAAAGCGGTCGAAAATAAGGTTTATAGAATAAGCCCCGTCTGATTTAATGCCAAGTCGCCAAATTTTAACACCATTCTCCATAATTAACCACTCACCAGAGTTTGCGGGTGTAAATTCAACAAAAAACGGATGGGCAAAACGCAATGCATCTCCCTTTTTACCAGAAGGTTTACTGGCCAATTGTTGAATCTGAAGTGGTAGGCTTTGCATTTTCTGCACCACAGAAACAACCTCATCAATTTTATCAGCAGGTTTGAGCATTGGGTTACCACCATGCCCAATCTGCCCATGTAAAAAGGTTGTAATTATCAGAAAGGCGAATATAAAAAAGCTCCTTATCATTATATCAACTTGTGAAAAGAAAGAAAACTATAATCTAAACAAATTAGAAGCACTCTAAAATATTTTGCAATACGTTTTTTATAGCAATTGGTTATCATCCTTTAAGGAAAATGCTGGTAGCAGATTCATAAAAACTGGCCCACAAAACATAAAATTCATCGAGTTGCTATGATTTACTGTTATTATTTTTTATTTTTCAAATATAGATATTATTCTTACGTAATAATCAGACAGTAAATCAAACTCAAAAAATGAGTAAACAAAGGCATAATTTATTAGAGCGCATTCTCGGTCACTTTAATCTTGAGAAAGATGTTGAAGACTTTAACAGCATTCATGAAAGCATTGAGAAGGAAGTCGTGTTTAAAGGTTCCAATCTCTGGATTTTAATGTTTGCCATTATTGTTGCTTCTATTGGTCTTAATATGAATTCCACTGCTGTAATTATTGGCGCTATGTTAATATCGCCACTAATGGGCCCTATTAATGGCATGGGCTATAGCATTGCAACTTATAATTTTAGTTTATTCAGAAAATCAGTAAAAAATTTCACTTTTGCTGTAGTTGCAAGTTTAGTGGCCTCTACCGTTTATTTTGCTATTAGTCCGGTTTCAAGTGCACATTCAAAATTATTAGCCCGTACTAGTCCAACTATTTATGATGTATTGATTGCGCTGTTTGGAGGTTTTGCCGGAATTGTAGCCATTACCACCAAGCTCAAAGGTAATGTGATACCCGGCGTTGCCATAGCCACCGCTCTTATGCCCCCACTATGCACTGCCGGGTACGGACTTGCAACAGGACAATTTGTATTTTTCTTTGGCGCCATTTACCTTTTTACCATTAACAGTGTATTTATAGCCTTGGCCTCGGTGGTTGTTTGTCAGGCATTAAAACTTCCCATTAGAACGCTTATTGATGATTATCAGAAAGTTAGAATAAACAGATGGATATCAACAATCATTGTTATAACCATCATTCCAAGTATATATTTTGGCTACGGTTTGGTTCAAAAGGAGCGGTTTACCGAAAGAGCCGGTAATTTTATTAGGAACGTAAGTCTGTTTGAAGGTAACTATTTATTTAAAAGTGAGATAAACAGTCATGACAAAACCATAACTTTGATATACGGCGGTAGTTCTCTAACAGAAGGTATGAAGGTACGCATTGCCGATAAAGCAAAAGATTTTAAACTAACCAATGCTGTTATTGATATCCAGGAAGGATTTTCATTTTCAGATTTTCAAATGGAACTTTCGGAAAGTGAAAACCTAAAGGCTGAAGTAAATCGGTTGAACAATGAACTTAGAATTAATTCACAAAAAACCGACAGTATAAACAACAGAAGAACGATAGGAAAAGATATTCTGAGCGAAGTTCGAACAATTTTTCCGCAAATTCATGGTCTTGTTTATGCCGAGACCTTCCAACACACCATTAATCAATCCAATACGCCCAAAATCGTAGATGTGGTTGTAATATCTGTTAAGGAAAAGCCTTTGTCGCAAATGGAAACTGATACACTGAAGGATTGGCTTAAAATAAGACTTAAAAGTGATAGAATTTTGATATTTTTTGACTGATTCTGCTCATTCAAATTTTTCATTTCAAATGTCTGATTTCGTACACCTAGTAAACGAAAATGAACACTAATAATAATTTGGTTTAATTACCAAACTTTCTGTTTGTATGTTATTTATCGCAAATGGCATATAAAATGATAGTGACTTATAAGTTTAATGGAAAAGGCTTGATAAGAATATAAATTAAGTTTCCAGAATTTATAATAGACTCTCAGAAGTTTAGATGCGAAGTTGGAACGATGTGAATTGCTGATTATCAAGAGATTTATGAAATATTCATGTGATAATATAATTCCTATGTGTTTGTCTTTAGTCTGGAAGTCTTTTTTCTGAATATTTTTAGATTAAAATTTTAAACACCTACATAAATGTATCAATCTTGAAACCCGAGCCTTAACCTGTAATGGAAATAAAAATCAATGATTTAAGCAAAGTTTACCCAAACGGGAAAAAAGCTCTGTCGGATATCAATCTCAGAATTGAAAACGGGATGTTTGGGCTTTTAGGTCCCAATGGCGCTGGTAAATCAACGCTGATGCGCATTCTGGTAACACTCATGACTCCAAGCCATGGTTCTGTGAGTGTAAATGGATACGATTTAATTAATAACAGAGGCGATATTCGGAAAATGTTAGGTTATCTTCCTCAGGATTTCCGTTTCTTTACCAAATTAAAAACCTGGGAGTTTTTAGACTATGCTGCCTCGCTATCGGGTATTAGTAATAAAAAGATGAGGCTGGCCAAGGTTGATGAATGGCTCGAAAAAGTTGGGCTTTTCGATGTCAGGGAACGAAATGCCAACAAACTATCGGGGGGTATGAAACGCCGGCTGGGCATTGCACAAGCGCTGATTGGGGAGCCTCAGATTATTGTTGTTGATGAGCCAACCACAGGTCTCGATCCTGAAGAGCGTATCCGATTTCGGAATATACTTTCAGAACTAAGTCAAAAAGATGTAATCATCATGCTATCAACTCATATTGTGGGTGATATTTCCAGTATTTGTCAAAATCTGGCTCTGCTGAATAATGGTAAAGTTGGCTTTAATGGATCGCCCGAAGAATTAATTTCCACCACTCGCGGGCATGTTTGGCAGATAACCACTTCGGGCATGGAGTATGAAACGCTGAAGGAGAATTATGCGGTAATTTCAACCATACCAGCCGAGGAAGGTTGGGAAATACAATTGGTTGGCGATAACCTCCCGACAATAGATGCAATACCCATAGAGCCTAATCTTGAACATGCCTATGTCTATTTTATGGAATACCTGACCAACCATAGCAACTACTAATAAAATGCCCTCTAACCCATTTCATCCCATTTTAACCATTGCACGGTTTGAGCGAAAAACACTACTAAGAAGCTGGTTTTTCAGGATTTTTGCCGGATTATTTATAACAGGGCTTGGGATTTTTAATATCGCTGTTTTTGTTGAAGGCAGCGACTCGCCATGGCTGTTCAGAGCATTGCCAGCCTCATTGCCCTATGCCAACTTAATCATACTAAACCTTGGGCAGGCCATTGTTGCTGTTTTTCTGGCATCAGAATTTTTAAAGCACGACCGCAAGAATGATTCTACCGAGGTGATATACGCCCGTTCGATGACCAATTTTGAATACATTGCAGGAAAAACACTTGGCATAATATCGGTATTTATTATTCTTAACTTTATTATTCTTTTAATGGGTATTGGCTTTTCGTTCCTAAGTGGCGACTCGGCCAAAGGGATATTGGAATTCTTCCTTTACCCACTAATTATTAGTGTTCCAACCCTGATTTACATCCTAGGGTTGGCGTTTTTTTTAATGACTCTTATTCGCAATCAGGCAATTACATTTATTCTTCTTCTCGGGTATATTGGGTTAACCGTGTTTTATCTGGATGAAAAGTATTATCATCTGTTCGATTATATTGCCTATAAAATTCCAATGCTCTCCTCTTCCATTACCGGAATGGCTTACCTTAATGAATTGATACTACATAGAGGCGTATATTTTTTAATGGGCATTGGTTTAATTTTTTTCACGA
>CALEUX010000043.1 GCA_937920475.1 uncultured Marinilabiliaceae bacterium | reverse complement strand
CTTAGAAACTGTTTAAATTTAGATATAAGATATTTAGATGTAAGATGGATAGAGAAGATTTTTAAGTTTTTATAGATGTATTAGCATCTTTCAATACTTATCTATCCATCTAATAATCTTAAATCTAATCATCTTAATAATAATTTCAAGGGAAAATTTAAACAGTTACTTAGAAGTATCAGGTTTTCGGTCTCCTTATGAATCCTATAGGTTTCAAAAATATTAAAGACCATTTAATAAAATGAATAACAACATCATACAAGCTGTTAAGGAGTTTAAAAACCTACTTGGAAACACCAAAGTGTTCACCGACCCTCTTTACACGCTTGCCAAAGGTACCGATGCCAGTTTCTACCGTTTAACACCCAAGGTGGTAGTTTGCGTAGATAACGAGAGCGAAGCTCTTGGGGTAATTAGAATTTGCCATAAACTAAATGTACCATTAACCTTTAAAGCCGGAGGAACCAGCCTGAGCGGTCAAACCATCACCGACTCGGTTTTAATGGAAATAAGCGACAGCTATTCGCAATACAAAATTGAAGCAAACGGACATATAGCCACATTCCAGTGTGGAATAAGGGGTGGATTGGCCAATCAGCGCCTTGCTAAATTTGGCCGCAAACTTGGTCCTAGTCCTGCATCAATCAATTCAGCACGCATAGGTGGAATTGTTTCTAATAATGCCAGTGGCGCCAGTTATGGCATTAAATACAACAGCTACAATACTATTAAAGGCATGCGTTTGATTATGGCCGATGGTTCAGTTTTAGACACCCGCGATAAATTGTCGGTAAATGAATTTACAACCTCACACTCACAACTTATAAGTGGCATAACAGACTTATCGCAAAAAGTAAAATCAACGCCTCATCTGGCTGATAAAATACGCCATAAATACGAACTTAAAAACACCACCGGGTACGGCATCAATGCCCTCATTGATTTTAGCAACCCCATCGACATTATTCAACATCTGATGGTTGGCTCCGAAGGTACACTTGGCTTTATTTCTGAAGTAACCTTTGAAACCGTTGAGGATGCTCCCATTAAAGCCACTTCCCTGATTTTCTTCAAAAACATAAGAGAAGCCTGCGATGCCATTATTCCATTAAGGCGTTGTAGAGTGAGCGCCGCCGAGTTAATGGATCGCAATGCACTTCGCTCTGTGCAGGAACAATCAGGTATGGAAAAGATTCTGGCAACGCTTAACGACGATGTGGTAGCTTTATTAATTGACACGTCAGCCTGGAATCACGAACAGCTGAACCTTCAAATTGATGAAATTATTAGAGAATTATCCGTTTTTGAAACAGTCTACCCCATCAGTTTTACAACCGACACTGCTGAATACAATAAACTGTGGAAAATACGGAAAGGTTTGTTTACCTCTGCAGCAGCCCCAAGACCAACCGGAACTGCCTGCATAATTGAAGATTTGGCTTTTAGAGCCGATGTTTTGGGAGATGCCTTAGTCGATTTAAAAAGGCTCATTGAACAATACAATTACTCTGGTTATGTGATTTGGGGACACCTGCTCGATGGGAATATACACTTCGTTTTAATGCCCGATTTCAATAATGCCGAAGGTATAGCCAAATATGCCCGTTTTATGGACGATTTGGTTCAACTTACTGTTCACCGGTACGATGGGAGCCTGAAAGCTGAACATGGCACAGGTCGCAACATGGCACCATTTGTTAAAGAAGAATGGGGAACCGAGCTTTATGATGTAATGAAGCAGGTTAAAACTATTCTTGACCCTAAAAATCTTTTGAATCCGGGCGTCCTCATCAATGACGATCCTGAACTGCACATCAAAAATCTGAAACCCCTGCCATCGGCTCACGAAATTGTTGATAAATGTATTGAATGCGGTTTTTGCGAACCTGCCTGCCCTTCGCGAAACGTTACCCTAACTCCCCGACAACGGATTGTGGTTTATCGCGAAATGACCCAATTGCAAACCCTAAGTCAGGAATCTGGCCGTTTAAAACTATTGAAAAAAGGTTTCGAGTATCATGGCGAGGCCACTTGCGCCACCGATGGTTTATGTGCCCTCAATTGCCCAGTGGAAATAAATACCGGGCTTATGGTTAAGGATTTGAGATTTAAAATTATTTCCAAATCATCACAATTAATGGCCCGATGGATGGCCTCTCACCTGAGTCTTGTTACCAGATTAACACGCAGCATGCTTGGATTTGTATCGGCCACTCATTCAATTCTTGGTACCAGAATAATGTTGGCCATTACATCATTTATCCGGATAATTTCGTTTAAAACCATTCCGGCGTGGAACCCCAATATGCCAAAAGCAGCTCCAAAGCTTAGCCACATAAAAGTTTATAAAAAAGAAAGTAGTCTTAAAGTTATTTATTTCCCAACCTGCATCAACCGCACCATGGGTAACAGCCAAACACACGCAAAAGACCCTGCTTTAATTCAGGAAACCATTTCACTGCTTCAAAAAGCCGGCTACGAAGTGCTCTTCCCTGGCAATCTCGATAATTTGTGTTGCGGTATGGCTTTCGATAGTAAAGGCTATAAACAGCAGGGGTCCCAAAAAGCAAAAGAACTTGAAGCCGAATTATTGAAGGTTTCTGAAAATGGTAAACATCCGGTTTATTGCGATATGAGTCCCTGTTTACTGCGGATGAAGGAAACATTAACTCCATCTTTGCAACTGCACGACCCTATTTCGTTTATCGTGAACCATTTGGCTGATAAGCTGAACTTTACAAAACTCGATAGAACTATAACTGTACATTCAACGTGCAGCAACACCAAATTGGGGCAAACCGATGATTTGACGCGATTGGCAAAACTATGTGTCACCAACGTGGTAGTACCCGATGAAATTTCCTGTTGTGGTTGGGCAGGCGATCGTGGCTTTACGCATCCCGAACTTACTGCATCGGCACTTAAACCACTGAGAAAACAGTTAGGCTCAACGGTATTGCAGGGTTATAGCACCAGCCGAACCTGCGAAATAGGTCTTTCACAGCACAGCGGCATCAATTACAGATCGATTGTTTATTTGGTAAACGAAGCTACTACTGGCAAGACAACAGAGGATTAGTTCTTAGGAGCTAAGAGCTTACAGCTTGGAGCTAACAGCTATTAAGCCTCCCGGTTTTTATCTGGCTGGTTTGTTTCATACTTCAGCAGTTCTTTTTCCTCCAGTTGGATGATAAAACTATCGCAAAATTCAAGTAATTTAACTGCCGATTGCTCAATTTGTTGCGAATAGTGTTTGCCCGTATCGTTATTGTCCAATTCCGCTTTCAGCAATTCTGCAAAACCAATTATCGAATTAAGCGGGGTTCTTATTCCGTGCGAAAAACAATCGACCAATTCTCTATTAACCAATGGCTCCATACAACATCTTCAAATTAAAAAGTTGGGAAAAAGGAGGCCGGAAACCGGAGACAGGGGAATGGTGGCTGGGAAAGGTGTTATTGCGTAGGGTATAAAGCTTAGGGCGTAGAGCTTAGAGCGTTCTACCTGCCTTAGGTTTTCATTCTTCGGTTCCGCTAGGCTTCACCTCCAGTTTCCCTTCTCCGGTCTTCTGTCTCCTTTTTTCGATTTTCGGTCTCCCTTCTCCGGTCTTCTTTTTAAACCTTAATAAATATCTTGTTCTTATACATCACATAGCCAATCAGCCAGAAAAAGAATATATGCGTGAGGGCATAAAGCAGCGACCCATTCATGTTTCCGGCCAGGGGCACAAAAACATGCTGATAAAGCCATGTGCTTCCTGCTATGACATTCCCTTCTGCATCGGGAATTTTTATTAATCGCGATAGTGTTTTAGCCCAAATGCCCGACAATGCAAAAATAAACAAGGGGTTCATGCCAAAAACCACAAAAAAGGATGTCCATTTTTTGTAGCCTTTTAAATCAATTATAAAAATCAGCAGGGCAAATAACAACGCAGCCAAACCCGCAGTATACAAAACATACGAACTGGTCCATAAAGGCTTGTTAATAGGAAAAACCAATCCCCAAACATAACCCGCAATGGCCGCCACAACACCATAAATCAATAATTTAACCGGTACACGGTTTTTATCGGTTTCTTTTATCATTACACCGGCAAAATAACCAATCAGTACAGTAACAATGGCCGGTAAAGAACTTAGAATGCCTTCAGGATCGAATGGTACTCCAAATCCTTTATACAAATGGTTTTCACCTAAAATCGCTCTATCGAATGGTATTGTAGCATTACCCTGCAAGCTATACGGATCGTCTCCACCCAGAAAATAAATAATTGCCCAATACCCCAGTAAAATAGCAGCGCTCAGCCAGGCAATGGTTTTGCGCGAGAATGCCAAAACAATAAGAGCCGCAAAACCATATGCCAATGCAATTCGTTGCAGCACTCCCATTATGCGAAGGTGCGAATAATCGGTTGTCCACTGCGGAAACGAATTGATAAACAGCCCTATCAGAAAAATCAGTAGTGCGCGCTTTCCTACATGCAAAAGCGTATCTTTATTTAAAGTATTCTGATGTTTTGAAAACGAGAAGAACATGGATACTCCAACCACAAACAGAAAAAACGGGAAAACCAAATCGGTTGGTGTGCATCCGTGCCATGCCGCATGCTTTAGAGGCGGATAAATGTATTTCCAGCTTCCGGGAGTATTAACCGTAATCATAAACGCAATGGTCATTCCGCGAAGAACATCCAATGCCAAATATCTTTCTGCTTTCTGTGCCATTCTTCAAATTATTTTAGACCGTAATAAATATCAACAATCATTAATTTGTTTGTTTTTTTGAAACTGCCAACAAACCCAGAAACACAATCAATCCGTTTAACAGTAATAACTCAAATCCAAATTTATAACCCCATAGCAATTTCTCGGAGTTGACATTTAAAATATAGCAAATAAGAGGTGATGCAATGGATATATAAGGCACAAAGTGGTCGGCAACACTTCGGCGGGTTAAAATGCCAAAAGTAAAAAGACCTAACAACGGGCCATAGGTATAACCTGCCACTTTGAAAACCGAACGCACTACACTTTCGTCATTAATGAGTTTAAATAATACAATTACCAAAAACATAATGACAGAAAACGCGATATGTACATATATCCGACGCTTATCACCTTTACTGTCGGTAGGATTAACATTTAAAAAATCGATTGAAAACGCAGTAGTTAAAGATGTTAAGGCCGAGGCAGCACTGGAGTAGGCTGCCGAAATTATGCCCAACAAGAAAAAAATGCCCGCCACAGTACCAAAATACTTAATGGCCAGTAAAGGGAACAGCTCATCGGTGCGCGAGGGCAGCTCAATGCCTTTTTGAGCTGCATAATGATATAAAAACACACCCAGAGCCAGAAAAAGCAAATTCGCGATAACAAATGAACCACTAAACCAAAAGATGTTTTTTTGAGCATCTTTAATGTTTTTGCAGGTTAAGCTCTTCTGCATCATACTTTGATCAAGTCCGGTCATTACAATGGTAATACCTATACCGGCAAAAAACTGCTTGAAGAAATTTGTATTTGACCGCCAATCCCAGTCGAATATTTTGCTGTATGGGTGATTAACAGCCACTTTTGTCATTTCAATCACACCAATGTTTAAATGTTGCAGAATTACAACAATGGTTATTATTACCGATAGTATAATGAACAACGTTTGAAGCGTATCGGTCCATACCACTGCTTTAATGCCACCTTTGTAGGTATAAAGCCATATCAGCAGCATCGTTACAAACACAGTGAAACTAAAAGAAATGCCCAAATCGTCGAAAAAAGCCAGTTGTAAAACAACCGCTCCTAAAAACAGACGAAAAGAGGCTCCAATGGTTTGAGAAAGAATAAAGAAAAACGATCCGGTTTTATACGAATACCATCCTAAACGTTTGTTAAGATATTCATAAATGGAAACCAGTCTCATTTTATAATACAAGGGTAACAATACCAATGCAATAACCCAATATCCAACCAAGTTTCCGAAAATAAATTGCAAATAACTCCAGGCTGTATTTCCTACCTCACCAGGCACTGAAATAAACGTAACTCCTGAAATTGTGGCGCCTATCATCCCGAAGGCCACCAGATACCAGGGCGACTTGCGATTCCCGGTAAAAAAAGTTTCGCTGGTTGAATTGCGCGAAGATAAATAGGAAACCACAAAAACAATGGCAAAAAACACAGCTATTACCAATAACACCAATGCATTACTCATAAATTACTAAAATTATTTTTTGATTCTTACTTCGACAACCTAAATTTTTTAGCTGTTTAAAATTTTAATCTAAAAATATTTAGACAAAAGACTTGTAGACTGAAGAAAACTTAATAAAAATCAAAATATCAAATAAATTTTTCAAACATCCCTTTTGTTTGCCTTTCCGAAGGCAGAGCTATATTTTCTAATAGGTCTTTTCTATCTGTCTAATTTCTAAATTTCTAACAGTCTATAATAAATTCAGAAAACTAATTTTAAGCAGTTCCTTAATTCCTATCTTTTTTTGAAAATGACACCCGGAGTTTCCTGATTTGTTAAACTAATGGCCGAAACCACATAAATATAACGATTTGGATTGTTTGTCCGGTTGCGCTCAAACTGAAACGAATTATCTCCCGTAACTTGAATGATATGATCCGGAATATCCGTATTCAGTAAGTCTTTTTTCCCAAACTTATAAATAACGTAATATTTTGCCTGCTCGCTTTTTTCCCAATTAAGTGTAATGGTTTTTCGTTTTTTAGAAAAAGTTGCCCTTTGCGGGGTTGAGGCAGTTATGGGTGTAATACGATTGTTAACAGGAGGCAGCGCCAACGTTTTATAATGATTATCCAATAATTTCTCCTTGAGTTGAAGCGGGTTCTTAATCATGCTTTTGGCACTAAAAAACATGCTCCCATCAATATTCGGCGTATTTCGGTTTAATTCTATTTGCCTGATTATTTCGTCAGAATTTTGCCACGATGGGGTTTTCGATTCGGCATCTATTCTGTACCAGGCCTGGCCAATGTAAAGCCGGCAACCGTATGTATGCATACTCCACCAATCAACCAAAACTGCATAGTCAGCTGCCTCCATGCCAATGTGCCAGTAAAGCTGGGGTGTAATGTAATCAATCCAGCCTTCTTTTTGCCATTTTAAAATATCGGCATATAAATCGTCGTAATTGGTTACGCCTGCTCTTGTTTTAGAACCCATTGGGTCTTTATCAGCATTTCTCCAAACGCCAAAGGGCGATATACCAAACTCAACGTATGGCTTTATGGCATTTATTGAATCATGAATTTGTTTGATAATCAAATCCACATTATCGCGACGCCACTCCTCTTTTTTATCGGGTGGAAAATTTCTGGGATATTTCCTAAAAGCCGCTTCGTCGGGGAACTCCACTCCTGCTATTCGATAAGGATAAAAATAGTCGTCCATGTGGATGGCATCCATATCGTAACGGCGCACCAAATCGGCTACAACAGCAGATACATGGTTGCGCGTTTCCTGCAATCCTGGATTAAAATATCGGGTGCGACCGTAGGTTACAAACCATTCGGGGTTCGTTTTATACGGATGCTTTTCAGATAATGCATTTCTGGCAGTATCCATTTCAGCGCGGTACGGATTCAGCCACAAATGAATATCCAATCCGCGTTTACGGCATTCCTGAATGGCAAATTCCAGCGGATCGTAAAACGGTTCCGGCGCCTGGCCCTGAGTTCCTGTAATCCACTGCGACCAAGGCTCTTTGGTTGATGGGAAAAAAGCATCCGTTGCCGGCCGTACCTGTAATACAATGGTGTTTAAATGATACGATTTGGATAACTCCAATAAATCAATCAGTTCTTTCTGTTGCTCCTGGGTCGATAAACCACTTCGTGAAGGCCAATCGATATTGCTTACTGAAGCAATCCAAACGCCTCTCATCTCGCGTTTAGGAGCATTTTGACCATCAACCTGTTTGCTAAAAAACAGGCAAATAATGGCCAGACTTACAATGATTCTGGTTGCCATAGAAATCCAAAAAATTATTTGTAATACATATTACAAAAATACATGATAAATTAATATATCCTAATCTTAATGTAAAATTTTGGCAATTAAAATTAAAATGTGGTAAATTTTAATTAATTAACAAAACACATCATGTCAATGAAATTAAGAAATTGTATTAATTTAGATTTAAGATTTTTAGATGTAAGATAGATGGAGAAGAATTATAAGTCTAATAATCTTAAATCTAAGCATCTTAATAATAATTTCAGTCTATAACTAAGTCTGAATTTTGTAATCCTATTCAGTTGCAAAAAACTTCATAATGCCACGTCTTCTTTCAATGAGGCAGAGTATCTGTCAATTAATCATGAGGGTGTCTCAAAAGTCAGAGACACCCTCTTTTTATTCGTACTCCTACCCGAGTAGTTTTTCAAATACTCAATTTTCAGAGCCTTAAAAAAACTTATGAGACAGCCTCTTTGTTTTTGTAGGCAATGAACACCTTAACGATACTAACGAAACTGCAATTATGCTACACTTCAGATTGATCACCAAACAAAAATACACCTGATAATCTGTAAATTACATAAACCAGATTTTCCTTCACCATATAGATAAAAACTATACTCATAGATAAACATTATTTTGAACTATGGTTCATTATTCACTACCTTTACATACAACTAAAAAATTATTCATTATGGAACAAGAAATTATTTCTATGCCGCGAATTGGTGAAGATGCACCAATATTTACCGCAGTTACCACACAGGGAATCATTAATTTTCCTGCCGATTACAAAGGTCGTTGGGTTATACTGTTTAGCCACCCAGCTGATTTTACGCCAGTTTGCACATCAGAATTCATGACTTTTGCCAGCATGGAGGAAGAGTTTAAAAGCTTAAACTGCGATTTGGTAGGCCTTTCGGTAGATGGCTTGTACAGTCACATAGCATGGCTGCGCACCATTAAGGAAAAAATCGAATATAAAGGGATGAAAGATGTGGAAGTTAAATTTCCACTAATTGAAGACATTACCATGGAAGTATCTAAAAAATATGGTATGATTCAACCCGGTGAAAGCAATACAAAAGCTGTTCGCGCTGTATTTTTTGTTGATCCTGTTGGGAAAATACGAACCATTATTTACTATCCCCTTTCGTTGGGTAGAAATTTTGAAGAACTTAAGCGTGTTCTTATTGCCCTTCAAACAGCCGATAATTTTAACGTTGCAACCCCTGCCGACTGGCAACCAGGCGATGATTTAATTGTTCCTCCTGCTGGATCGTGCGGGACTGCAAAAGACCGGGTAGAAGGCAAGGAACCTGGCGTAAAATGCTACGATTGGTTCTTTTGTACCAAGCCCCTCCCAAAAGAGCAGGTTTTTAAAGCCATAAAAAAATAGTCAGTTTTTACCAATAGAGTGGCGGTTGTCAACTTATGGCAATCGCCTTTCTTCTTTTTTACCTTTGTTATATTTTCGATAAGCAGCTTCCATTAGAAGAAAAAAAGCCCGCTAACTTTTATCGCGGGCAATTAAAAATCATGCTACCTATAGGTTAAAGGTATCGATTCAGAAACAGAACTAAACCCTTTTCTCTTTAATGATAATTCAGTAAAATCACCCGGTTACCTCATTCACAATTTCGGTTCCCCTGATAATCGCATTTTGGTTTACAGGTAACATATGGTGGTGGCGCTCGGGAAGTGATTTTTTCAATCCGTTCATCACATTTTCCATCGTGACAATAGGCTTAACCTTAAGATAGGCTCCAAGAACAATCATATTAAAGGTTTTCAGACTTTGCATACGGGCAGCTTCTTCGGCAGCATCCACTCTGTAAACTTTTATATCCTTACGTTGCGGATGACGGGTAATGCCATTACCATCGTACAACAGAACACCGCCGGGTTTCACGCTCTTCTCGAATTTATCCATCGACTGCTGATTTAAAATAATAGCAGTATCGTACATTTTAAGTGAGGGCGAACTGATACGGCTATCACTGATAATCACAGTTACGTTGGCCGTGCCACCGCGCATTTCGGGACCATAAGAAGGCATCCAGGAAACCTCCATATCTTGCATTACACCCGAATAGGCAAGTATTTTACCCATCGATAGAACACCTTGTCCGCCAAAACCGGCTATGATAATTTCTTCATTCATCCGTAAGTAATTTTTAATTTATGGCCGGATGTAACTCGCATGATGAATTTTCATCCGGGAGGTTATGTTCAACGAATCATGCTCGTTTCATAACTGAATTATTTAATTCGTACCGTTGTAATTTACCTTCCGATAAGAAAAGGATTTTTAATATAAAATTTAGCTTTTGTACATCCAAACAAGTTAATTGTTCGTTCTTTGTTATTAGCTGTCAGGAGCTAAGAGCTATAAGTCTACTGCCTTTTAACTGCTATCTTGTCCCTAATAAACAGCCTTTTGTATTACTCGTTTTTTAGATCGCCCAGAGGATAAAAGGGAAACATGTTGGCTTCCATCCATTTATTTGACTCCATCGGAGTCATCTTCCAACCTGAATTACATGTAGATACAACTTCAACAAATGAAGTTCCCTTTTTATTCTTCTGATTTTCGAAAGCTTTAATTATAGCTTTTTTGGTTTTCCGAACTGCCGCGGCTGTGTGAACAGCTTGTCGGGTAACATAGCAGGTACCTGGTAGTGTTGCCACAATATCAGTCATTTTCAATGGATTTCCATCACGCTGAACATCACGTCCAAACGGACAAGTAGAGGCCTTCATACCTTGTAAAGTTGTTGGCGCCATCTGACCACCTGTCATACCATAAATACCATTATTGATAAAAACCATCACAATATTCTCGCCCCTGTTACAGGCATGAATGGTTTCGGCAGTACCGATGGCTGCGCAGTCGCCATCACCTTGATATGTAAACACATATTTTTCGGGTAACAGCCGCTTAATACCGGTACCTACAGCAGGTGCCCTACCATGAGCAGCCTCATGCCAATCCACTTCAATATAATTGTACATTAAAACAGAACATCCAACCGGAGCCACACCAATCACATCTTCTTGTATGCCAAGCTCTTCAATTACCTCGGCAATAATTTTATTTACAACACCATGACTACAACCCGGGCAATAGTGCATAGGTCTATTGGTAAGCAAACTGCTTTTTGAATAGACCAAATTTTCAGGTTTGATTATATCTTTAATATCGATTGCCATACTATTATCCTCCTATTATTTTTTTCTCCAAAGCATCAACCACTTCTTCGGGCGAGTGAATAACACCGCCGTATCGGCCAAAATGTTCAACTTTAACTTTGCATCCTACCGCAAGTTTCACATCTTCTACCATTTGTCCGGCGCTCATTTCAACCGATAAAATGCCTTTTAAGCGGTTTGATAGCTCTGCAATTTTTTTAGATGGGAACGGAAACAAGGTGATGGGGCGTAACAATCCCACTTTAACGCCCTTGCCGCGTAAAATCTGAACCGATTTCTGGCAAATACGTGCACTGGAACCATATGCAACAAATAAATAATCGGCATCGTCGCACTGAAACTCTTCAAACCGAACCTCCTCTTCTTCCATTTGCTGGTACTTTTTCTGAAGTTTATGATTAAATACCTCAAAAGCATTGGCATCCAGCTCCACCGAAGTAATAATGTTGCGTTCGCGTGATTTGGGTTTTCCAGTGGTGGCCCAGGGGTGCAGGTTAGCAATTTCCTCACTGGTCCAACGGGGCCTGTATGGTTTCATTTCCACTTTTTCCATCATCTGGCCAATCATTCCATCACTTAGAATCATGGCCGGATTTCGGTATTTGAAGGCTAAATCAAAAGCAAGTTCAACAAAATCGGCCATTTCCTGCACCGACGATGGGGCCAGAACTATCAGTTTATAATCGCCGTGACCTCCACCCTTAACAGCTTGAAAGTAATCAGACTGAGCCGGTTGAATGGTTCCAAGTCCTGGTCCTCCCCTTACAACGTTAACCACCACGCAGGGCAATTCGGCGCCTGCCAGATAAGTTAATCCTTCCTGCATCAGACTGATACCGGGACTGGAAGAGGATGTCATTACCTTTTTACCACATCCTGCGCCGCCATACAACATATTAATGGAAGCTATTTCGCTTTCGGCCTGTAGAACTACCATCCCGGTTGTTTCCCAAGGCTTAAGCGCCATAAGTGTTTCCATTACTTCCGATTGTGGTGTGATTGGATAGCCAAAATAGCCATCGGCACCACAACGTATAGCAGCTTCGGCAATTGCTTCATTGCCTTTCATTAACCTGATTTCTCTCATTGCCTTGAATTTATTTTCCTGGTTAACTCTCCTGTGTAAATATTCAGGAGTTGGACATTTTTATGCAAAAAATGTATTATACCGTCTCTTCAACTTTCATTTTGTAAACGGTTATGCAACTATCGGGACAAACCATTGCGCAATTGGCACAACCAATGCAGGCTTCCGGATTAAACATGTAAGCAAAATTGTAACCTTTCCCATTCACCTCATCGGCCAAACGGATTACGTCGGTGGGACAAGCCTCAACACACAGCGAACATCCTTTACATGTTACAGTGTCCACAACAATTGCTCCTCTAATTTTTGCCATATCTGTAGTATTTTTACAAAAAGAACATGATTACGAATTTAATTATAATCTATTACACTGCCATATTTTCAATGTCTAAACACCTTGAAAAAATTGAATAAACCAAAGGTTTCAGTTTTTAACAACATAGTATTTCAGCCAGTTATAAATCTAATTTTTATGCATTCTATATTTCAACAAATTCAAAAATTCTCCTTTTAATTAAACGACAGTTAATCGCGGCTTAAGTTTTACATTGATTTTTCAACAAAGATGATTAGATTTAAGATTATTAGACGGATAGATAAGTCTGGAAATATGCTAATATATCAATGAAAACTTATAAGTCTTCTCTATCTATCTTACATCTAAAAATCTTATTACTCTAAACAGTTTCTTAATATGAACCATCAAATTTAATGGTGCATCTTAAACAATTTTAAACGTTCTTCCAAATCGGGAAACCTGTCGCCCGAAGTTTGAGAAACACATATTCGCAAACCTTCAGTATGGGAGCTTCCGGTTGTGTCGAGTGTAATGGCACTAATGCCATAACGGAGCAACTCACCTAAAAGAGTTTCTCCGGTCATTCCCGGATAACATATGGTGAAATAAAATCCATCGGATAATTCCTGATCGACATCCTTATCATATACCAGATGAAATCCATTCTCAAGGAACAGGCGTTTCATCACGGCAGCCCTTTGTCCATATTCCTTAACTACCTTCAGAAAGTCAAAAGAACCATCGTTAGCAGCTTTCAGCATGGCAGCCAATCCCGCCTGAGCCGAATGTGCTGTTCCTGCTGAAACTGTATAAATGGCTTCCTGAAGAATGGCTTGTCCAAACCATGAAGTATTGAAGATATTCAATAAATAAGGAAATTCAGAATGATATAATTTATTGGATAGCAGCAAGGAACCAATGCGTTGACCGGCATAACTAAACACTTTGGAACTGGAAAACAACAAAGCGTAATTATCGGTATAATGGGCTACTGTAGCCTGATAAGGCGGCTCTCCCGGTTTACCAAAATCTTTACGAAAATCCATCCCAAAATAGGCCAAATCTTCCATAACAATTACGCCATATTTATTGGCCATCTCACCAATAATTCTCAACTCCTCTTCGGTAAAGCAGATCCAAGCCGGGTTATTGGGGTTTGAATATAGAAACGTACTGATGTTTCCCTTCTCTAAGTATGATTCCAGTTTGGGTTTTAAGTTTTGGCCTCTGAAATCGTAAATATCAAAACTTTCGTATTTCATCCCTAACACTGCTACTTGCCGCTTTTGAACGGGGAAGCCGGGATCTATAAACAAAGTGGTGTCCTTTCCTGCTTCGCGCCGATTGGCAACCAAAAACATAATCATGGACGATTGCATGGCTCCAACAGTGGGAATACACCCTTCGGGATTTATATCTACATTTAGGAAAAGTTTTGCAAATCTCGATAGTTCGTGCTTTAAAGCTTGAATGCCCTCAATGGGTGGATAAACAGAGGCTACGCCATGTTTCAATGCTTCAATCTCGGCCTCCACCCCAATACTGGATGCTGGTAAACCGGGAACGCCCATCTCGGTACGGATAAACTTTATTCCAAATTCTTCCTGAAGTTTATTGGCCAATTGCACAATTTGCCTTATGGTGGCCTGCGCTAATGATTTAATACCTAGTTCGGCCTTAAGACGCAATATCACTTCATTGCTGATGGGGAGCATATTTACCATTACAGTTGTATTATATCAGTTTACGTTTGTCGATAACCCTTTTGGCTTTTCCTTCGCTGCGCTCAATGGTTTTAGGTTCAACCAGCTTAACAGTAACCGACAAACCGGTGGTACTCTCAACATGGTGCTGAATTTTCATGCGTAAAGCCTGTAATTCGCTAATTTTGTCTGAGTAAAACCTGTCTTCAACCTCAACATGAAGTTCAAGCGTATCTAAATTGTCAATTCGGTCAACTACTAATAAATAATGTGGGGTGGTTTCGTCCATCTCAAGCAGTACACTTTCAATTTGCGATGGGAAGAGATTAACACCACGAATAATCAGCATATCATCGCTTCGTCCGGTACACTTGTTCATGCGAACCAGAGTACGGCCACAAGCACAAGTCTCTAAATTTAAACGGGTAAGGTCGCGTGTGCGGTACCTGATTAATGGCAATCCTTCTTTGGTCACAGTTGAAAACACCAATTCTCCAAGTTCTCCTTCGGGTAAAACTTCGAGCGTTTCGGGATCAATTATTTCAGGAATAAAATGATCCTCATTGATGTGTAGTCCGCATTGATGTTCACATTCGAACGAAACACCAGGGCCGATAATTTCACTCAACCCGTAAATATCGATGGCTTTTATTTTCAATTTCTTTTCTATCTCCCGGCGCATATTTTCTGTCCAGGGCTCAGCACCAAAAACGCCTATTTTCAGTTTCAGATTTTCGCGTTGTATTCCGCTTTCTTCAATGGCTTCGGCCAGATAGGCAGCGTAAGATGGCGTACAGGCTAAAACAGTTGATCCAAAATCTTCCATTAACTGTAATTGACGTTTGGTGTTACCACCCGAAATGGGTATTACGGATGCTCCGATTTTTTCACCACCATAATGAAGGCCGAGACCACCTGTAAATAAGCCGTATCCATAGGCAATCTGAATAAAATCATCTTTACCGGCACCGGCAGCAGTAAGTGTTCTGGCCATTACTTCCGACCAAACACCAATATCGTGGCGCGAATACCCTACAACTGTTGGTCTGCCCGTTGTACCCGACGAAGCGTGCAGGCGTATTATCTCTGTCATTGGGATGGCAAACAAGCCATATGGGTAATTGTCTCTTAAATCCTGCTTGGTAGTAAAGGGCAATTTCTTAAGGTCGTCGATTGTATTGATATGTTCGGGCCCTAATCCCTTTTGCTGCATCTTTTCACGGTAGTAGGGAACATTATAGTAAATCCGCTCAACAGTATCTCTCAGTCGCTCTCCCTGAACCTGTCTCATTTGTTCACGTGGCATTGTTTCAAAATGCCGGTTCCATATTTTTGTCATTGAAAATTCGTTTAACTTGGGTGTTGGTTTGGATAATTAAAAAATCGAATAAGGTTTAACAGGTTGTTAATATTTTATATATTTCAGACTTGCTGCCAGTTATGAATGTACTCTCTAAAATTTCAAACTACAAATTAAAGATTTAATAACATCTTGCATCTGAAAATCTAAAAATCTAACAGTCTAACAGTCTATTGAAGGCTAGAACTTATATAAATCGCTGGCGCTAATAAGTTCCATTTCATGCCGTTGCAGCTCCATGATGGCCTTTGCCACATCATCGCTTCGTAAGGCAATAAAAGATTTGTCGCCCACTGAAAAACCGTACAGATATTCAATACTGATACCGGCATCTGAAAGAATCCTCAATGTTTTTGATAAGGCGCCCGGAGTATTGGGCGTGGCGAAAGAAATAACCTCACTTACGTTAACCGAGAACAGCTTGCTTTTTAAAACCTCTCTGGCTTTTTCGGGGTCTGAAACTATCATCCTTAAAATACCAAATTCTGAGGTGTCGGCAACACTACAGGCAGATACATTGATATTCTCCTGCCCCAAAACCTCAAAAACCTCGTGCAACCTACCCGATTTGTTCTCAAGGAAAACCGACAATTGTTTAATAATCATAGGATTAGGTTTAATGTTAAAAAACCTTTAAAATACACCAATTACCCAAGTTATTAGAACTGAAAAATATGTTTTACAGCATAAATTAATGTTCAATTAAAATTCGTGCATCTACGGCTGTAATTCCTCTGCTGTTACCCAATAAGGGGTTCAGGTCAATTTCCTTTATTTCGGTGGCAAATCGAAGCAACACCGACAAACGGACAATAATTTCTGCAAATTTTGCCTCATCAATACCTTCTTTTCCCCGGCTACCTTTAATAATTGAATAAGCTTTAAGACTGCGAATCATGGAGATAGCCTCATTAAATGTCAGTGGTGCCAACCCGTAGGCCTGGTCGCCCAATGCCTCCACAAAAATTCCCCCCAAACCACACAATATAACGTGGCCAAAGCGAGGTTCGTATTTGGCTCCAATAAACAATTCCATGCCCTGTTCCATTTTCTGAACCAGTACCGATTTAACGCCTTTAATTCGCTTCATGCGCCTGTATTCAGCAACCAGATGGGCGTCGGATTTAATATTCAGGGTAACACCACCCACATCCGACTTGTGAACAGGCCCAATTACTTTCATAACAACAGGATAGCCAATAGCCTTTGCCAGTTTCATCACACTGCGTTTGGTAGTGGCGGTTCCCTCTTTTACGGTGGGTATTCCGGCTGCTTGCAACAATTGCTGAACCACATCGGGTTCCTGAAAACCGTTGGCACAGTTACTGATTATTGACCGGGCTTTGTCAATATCAATGTTCTCCATAAAAACTGAGTCATCAGCCGGTGGCGGAGTATTATAAACCTGAGCTAATGCTTTTCCCAACACTACCTCATCAGGGAAATTTATATGTCCCTTAGAGAGAAAGAATTCAACCTCTTTTTGCGCACTACTGGTAGATGGAAGAATTGGAAATACAGGTTTGGTGCAGCTCATCATTTTTTCATGAATCATCTCGTAAGCATCAAAAACCTTTGTTAAACCGGTACTTCCGAAAATAACTATCATACCGTTGATGTTATCCATTTTTGTATCGCAGTACTCCATTACCTGACCCAATTGGGCTGGCGTTCCGGTAGCCAAAATATCGATGGGATTTCCGGCAGATGAACCGGGATTTAAAATTGCCAGCAAATCCTTTTGTTGCGCTCCCTCTATATTGGGTATCGACAATCCACCTACCGATAAAGCATCAGTTAGCATTACGCCTGGCCCGCCTGCCTGGGTAATAATGGCCAGATTTTGTCCTTTTAGCTCCTTATACATAAAAACCGAAGCCACTGTGGTAAGCTCTTCACGTCCAAAGCAGCGTACTATTCCAGCCTTTCTGAAAAGAGCCTCCACGGCAGAGTCTGCGCTGGCCATGGCACCTGTATGCGAAGATGTAGCCCGCTTCCCGGCCTCGGTAACACCCGACTTAATGGCGGCAATTTTACATCCCTTGCGGATTAAAGATGAGGCATGTTTTAATAATTTATCGGGGTCTTTAATATTCTCTACATAAATGAGTTTAATGAGTGAACTATGTTCGGGGCTAAATGAATTATCCCAATATTCCAGAACTTCCTCAATTCCGGTTTGAGCACTGTTGCCGACGGTTATAAGCGACGAAAAGGTAAGACCCTTTGGCAATGCCGATTCAAGAATAAAAACAGCCGTTGCTCCCGACCCGGAAACAAAATCGCAACCTTTGGGGTTAAGCTTGGGAACCGGCGCCGTAAAAACACCATTATAAGCAGGTGTAATAACCCCAATACAATTGGGACCGATTAGTGATGCATTATATTTTTCAGCAACTCCTACCAGTTGTTTTTCCAATTCAAGACCCTCTGCTCCCTCCTCGCTAAAACCTGCGGATATTACAATAAAAGCCCGGGTTCCTTTTAGTCCAAGTTCGTTGGCTACTGCCACACATTTGGCAGCCGGTATGGCAAGAATAGCAAGGTCAGCAACACCCGGCAGCTCATCTACTGTGGCAAAAGAAGGCAAATCCTGAACTTCAGTCCTTGCAGGATTAAGAATATATATTTGACCTTTAAAACCTCCCTCCAGAATATTTTTAACAATTTTTCCGCCCGGCTTAGTAGTATCCGGCGACCCTCCAACCACCAAAATACTCCCCGGATTTATTAATGCTTCATTTATCATAATAAGGTCGCTGTTTCTCAATTTTAACTATATAATCAGAATGTAAATTTCAGCAAAATCTAATAAAAAAACGGATTGTGAATCAAATTTACAAAAACATGCCGATTGTTTACTTGACGTTTCTCACCCTTAGTTATGATTTTTCACATGTTTTATTGTTGTGATTCAATTTCTCAAACCGTTGGATAACTATACGATACTGTTAACAGGTATATACAATCCTGGTTTTAATAGTTCGCCTGTTACAATAAGCTTGTTATAACACCAGATTCAGATTGTTGATGCAGGGCAAACATTCTAAGTTCTGAAATGTTAAAATAGGAAGGCGCTCCTCATAATAATATACGTTACAGGTGGCGTTATTTTTGCTATTTTTACCTGATAACTTTTATAACACCCATTGTGACTGTTAAACCATTAAATATTTTAATTTCTAAAAACCTTTCGGTATCTGAGTTGACCAAATTGATTGGTGCAACAGGCAATCTGCGTAGCCAGTTAAAGCAAGACGCAGCCCAAACAACCCTGGCAAACAGGGGTAATAAAGTTTTTTACCGTGGTTTAATTGAGTTTTCAAATATCTGTACCAAAGACTGTTACTACTGCGGCATCCGAAAAAGCAACTCCAATGTTGAAAGATACATACTGGCTGAAGAAACTGTAATGGATGCAGCTCTGTTTGCGCACAAAAACCATTATGGCTCAATTGTTTTGCAGTCCGGCGAAAGAAGCGACAGCTATTTTATTGAATTCATTAACCGTATTTTAGCCGGAATAAAAAAAGAAACAGACAATAAGCTTGGCATTACACTATCGTTGGGAGAACAAAGCCCGGAGGTTTATAAGGACTGGTTCAGTAATGGCGCACATCGCTACCTGCTTCGCATCGAAACTACCAATCAATTATTATATAAGACCATCCACCCAAACGATGAAACTCATAGTTTTGGCAAACGTATAGCATGCCTTGAAAACCTTAAAGCAACAGGTTATCAAACCGGTACCGGGGTAATGATTGGGTTGCCCGGACAAACCATGGAAGATTTGGCCAATGATTTGCTCTTCTTTAAATTGTTTGATGTTGATATGGTTGGCATGGGACCTTACATTGAACACGAGCTTACACCCTTGTATGAAGCAAAAGACCATTTATGGCCATTGCAAAGAAGGTTTGATGTGGCGCTAAATATGATTGCAACATTGCGATTGCTCATGCCAGACATTAATATTGCTGCTGCCACAGCGTTGCAGTCCATCGATCCAATGGGACGCGAAAAAGCACTGCAATGGGGAGCCAACATAATTATGCCAAACATAACCCCAACGCAGCACCGGAAAAACTATTTGCTGTATCAAAACAAACCCTGTACCGAAGAAGGTGCCGATGATTGCTCATCATGCTTAAAATTAAGAATTGAAATGGCCGGCAAAGAAGTTGGCTTCGACGAATGGGGCGACTCGGAGCACTTTTTTAAGCGCAGTTTAACATTTAAGAAATAACCCAGAACATTTAACATAAGGTCGGATGGAAATTTCTGACCAATAAAAACAAACTATTAAAGATGAGAATACCAGATAAACATATTTTAGTCATTTTTGGAGCTTCGGGCGATTTGACATACCGCAAACTCATTCCATCGGTATACGACCTTTACAGCCAAAACCTGTTACCCGAACAATTTGGAATTCTGGGAGTAGGCAGAACGGCCTTGTCGCATGATGCATTTCGTGAAAAAATGGAAGACGGTATCGACGATTTTGCACTAACCACCAAGGATAAAGAAAAAAAGAAGGCGTTTTTAAATAAATTGTATTATTATGCCTTTAACACCAAAGAAGGTAATGAATATGCCGGTTTTAAAAACGAGTTGCTTGAGTTGAATCATCAGTTAAACACAGGCAATAATTTCATTTTTTACCTTGCAACGCCGCCCAGTATGTATCCCATAATTCCTAAATACTTGGCCAAAAATGGATTAAATGACGAAACCGATGGTTTTAAACGGCTCATTGTTGAAAAACCATTTGGGTACGACCTTGAAAGTGCCCGCGAACTCAATCACAGCCTCCTGAAAGAATTCAACGAACATCAGATTTACCGAATTGACCATTATCTTGGTAAGGAAACGGTTCAGAACCTTTTGGTTACCCGATTCTCAAATGGCATTTTTGAACCCCTATGGAACAGAAATTTCATTCACCACGTGGAAATTACTTCTTCTGAAGACATTGGTGTTGGCAACCGGGGTGGTTATTACGAAGGTTCCGGTGCCTTGCGCGATATGGTTCAAAATCACCTATTACTGCTGGCATCGTTGGTGGCCATGGAACCACCTGCCCTAATTAATGCCGACAGCATTCGTAATGAAATTGTTAAAGTTTTGCAGTCGTTAAGGCCCATTCCTGTTGAAAAAGTGGAAGAATTTGTAATCAGAGGGCAATATACAGCATCGGAAGTTAAAGGCAAAAAAAGAAATGCCTACCGCGAGGAGGAAGGCGTTAACCCCAAAAGCCGCACCGAAACTTTTGTGGCCATGAAATTCTTTATCGATAACTGGCGGTGGGCAGGCGTTCCGTTTTACATACGTACCGGCAAAATGTTGCCTACGCGGGTTACCGAAATTGTTATTCATTTTCAATCTACACCGCATCACTTATTTGCCAACGACAAAGCCATACAACGACAGCAAAATCAATTGGTGATAAGAATTCAGCCCGACGAAGGTCTTTTATTGAAATTCGGCATGAAAGTACCGGGAGCCGGCTTCAACGTGCAGGATGTGAACATGGATTTTCATTACTCAGAGCTCTCAAATACCTATTTGCCAAGTGCTTATGAAAGACTATTACTCGATGGCATGTTGGGCGATGCTACACTGTATTCACGTGGCGATGCTGTTGAATCAGCATGGGCTTTTGTGGAACCTATTTTAAAAGCCTGGAAGGAGCGTCCATGTATAAAAGTGCACGGATACCCTGCAGGAACCTGGGGCCCCGATATTTCCGACGATTTAATTGAAGGTGCCCAAACCTGGCGCTACCCCTGTAAAAATCTTGCCGGCGATGGCGATTATTGCGAATTATAGCAAAAAATTAAAATATTATTGATACCTATGAAGCCAAAAATTGAAATATTCTCCTCTAAAGATGACCTGTCGCGCCAATTTGGCAATGTTCTGATGAATCTGGCAGATAAAAAAGAGACTGTGAACATAGCCCTCTCTGGCGGAAATACTCCAAAGGCCATTTTCGACTACTTATCAGAACATCTGAAAGATTCCATTTTGTGGGAAAAACTGAGGTTTTACTGGGTAGATGAACGTTGTGTTTCGCCCACGCACCCCGACAGCAATTACGGTATGACTGTAAAGCATTTGTTATCGAAGGTGCCTGTTAGGGAAAATCAAGTATTCAGAATTGAAGCTGAAAAAGACCCTGCCGAGGCTGCTCAGGAATATGCCGAATTATTGAAAAATAATTTGCCCCGAAAAAACAATCTCCCCTACCTCGATTTAACAATTTTGGGTATGGGCGACGATGGCCATACAGCTTCAATTTTTCCGCAAGAGATGTATTTATGGAACTCACACAATTTGTGCGAAGTAGCTACTCATCCGCAAACCGGACAAAAACGCGTTACGTTTACCGGAGGTATTATCAATAATTCGGCGCAAGTGCTGTTTCTTGTAACCGGCATCAGCAAAGCTGTTATGGTTCATGAAGTTTTAAATGAAACAGGAGGCTATCTGGGTTATCCGGCATCACTGGTAAATCGTAAAAAAAGCGTCTGGTTTATGGATAAAGATGCAGCCCGGCAGGTTGGTTAGGAAAAGATACGAGGCAGAAGTTATTAGTTTAGGGTTTAGGGTTTAGGGTTTAGGGTTTAGGGTTTAGAGTTTAGGGTTTAGAGTTTTAAGTTACTAAGAACTAACAGCTAAGAACTAAGATCTAAGATCTAACAACTAAAGACTAATCCCAATACTCACCATTCCATTTCGCTCCAACTTCACGTCTTAAATTATCAGGTTAATTTTTAACCCACTGCTTAACTGTCTCGTTCATCGCCTTTCAGGAATTTTCTAAACCAGTGACCCGATGATTTTATAACCCGTCGTTGGTTTTTAAAATCGTTGTAAATAAGTCCGAAACGCGGAGAATACCCTTCAACCCATTCAAAATTATCAACCAGTGTCCAAACAAAATACCCATCCACAGGCACACCTTCTTTTCTGGCTTTCTTCACTTGCTTCAACATTTTTTGATGGTATCTTCTTCGGCTGGCATCGTGAACTTTTTTGCCACGTAAAAAATCGGTATAACAAACGCCACTCTCGGTAATAATGATGCTATTTATTTGAGGATAGGAACTGTAAAATTTCAACAACTTATACATGCCTCCGGTATACACATCAAGGCCCATTTCGTTTAGCTCACTTTTTCGCTGAGCCGGTGGAACTTCGCGGGCAAAAAGCAAGGGCGGAAAAAGGCTAAACCGGGCTACAACCCTGAAATAATACTGCAAACCAATAAAATCGAAGTCGAAAGCAAGTCGCTGTTCATCACCCGCTTCAAAATGCTTCTTTATAAGGCCAAGTCCGGGTAAAAGCTTGGTTGGATAACCCATGCCCAATAATGGTTCCAGAAAAAAACGATTTAAAAGCCCTTCCACTCTTCGAGCTGCGCCTTTATTAAAAAAAAAATGGTTCGAAGGCTTAACATACGAACACGACAAGGCCACACCAATTTTACTATTGGGTTGCATTTGGCGTATAATACGACCACCAAGAGCCATGCACAATGTTACATGATGGGCCGCTCTAAGAAATGTGTTCATTCCTCTTCGGCCAGGCGCATGGTAGCCCCAAAAGTATCCAAGTCCGGTAAAGCTCATTGGCTCGTTCATTACAATCCAATGTTTTACCCTGTCGCCAAAATATTGAACGCAAACATGAACAAGATTACCAAACCAATCCAGTATGTCGCGGTTTGTCCATCCCCCTTTATCTTCCAGAATCTGAGGTAAATCCCAATGATAAATTGTAATCCAGGGCTCCAGATTATTCTCAATACACTTATCAATAACCTTGTTATAAAACTCAATGCCTTTAGGGTTAACAGTTCCAATGCCATCTGGAATAACTCTTGTCCAGGCAATTGAAAACCTAAATTGCTTAAAGCCTAAGAACGCGGTTTTTTGTATATCGTCTTCATACTTATCATAAAAAGCAGAAGTTTCACCGGGAATGTCATTGTTTTTTACATTTAACCCCTTTTCTGTAAAGGTATCCCAAATTGAAGTACTTTTACCATCGCGATTGGCAGCACCTTCATTTTGAAAAGCACTGATGGTTACTCCCCATTTAAATTTTTTACCAAAATCGTGTCTGCTTAACATGTATTACTTTTGTGTAATGGCTTTGAATACTAAACCTTTAAACAGCTTATTTCAAAGCTCAAAATCAGTTATTCAACAAAAATATCAATGTTTTGCAGGAGTAATGTTACTCAAATATTAAATCTGACCTTAGGGTTAAAAAATCCGCAGTTTAATCCCGGCCTTTAAGTATTTGAAATCAATCTCATTGAAATAATTGAAGTGCGAGTAACCCACAAAAGGCACCACACGCAACCAGCCCGATTGAGCAACCTGCAAACCTGCTTCAATGGAATACTCCTGACGATAACGGCTGCCAAAACTGGTTTTCTGGCTCCAGCGATATTGTCCCTGAATATTTATGGCGTAATTCAGGAAATCGCCATCGAATCCCAAAGAACTGTCGAAATAAGTTTTAGATGGCGACATTACATGGCTAAAACCCAAGCCATACTCCAAACGGAGGTTTTTAACAGGAACCCTGAACATTAATACCTGCCAGTCGATTGATTGCAATCGGCCAGTTATATCGCTCATATTTACATACCGCAGGTCGGTAGCAAATAAGCCATAATTCCCTCTCAAAGAAGGAATAACAGCAAAACCATTGTCGCTAAAATTAAACCCATTTGCTAAAGTTCCCTGAAAAGAAATCAGCTCAGGATAATCGTCGTATCGATTCATTATAGCATGCTGACTGTGCCACAAACCCTTGTAAACAGCATAAACCGTAACATAGGCAATTGCTCCAACAATAATCTCACCAAGGCCCCCTTCATCAAAGTCAGGCTCCCACGAAGGTTCAGAAGATGAAGAAGCCCTTGAGCTGGAAGCTTTTTTATCTTCAGCAACTTTCTCGCGCACTTTACGTGTTTGTGAATGGCTCAATTGAATAGTCAGAAAAAATGATAGAAACAGAATAGTAAAGAGCTTCATAGGGATTTTTTTCTATCCCTTTTCAATTAGTATGCCATATTGCTGATTAAAAATAGAGATCTCGTTCTCCGTTTTTAATCTTCTGTAATCGCTCTACCAATTTGCTTTTAAAAGCATCGTCGGGATAGTCCTTCAAATTTTTATGAATAAGTTCGTAACCTTTGGCTTTGATATCAGGGTTGGCGTAATCTTCAAGATACTCGGCCAAGGTGAGCATGGCATTGGGTTGACAGAAGCGTTTAATAAAGCCGGGTACCGAGAACTCCATAAAATGCTCGCCGGTACGTTTAAGTCGGTAGCAGGCGGTGCAGAAAGAAGGAATGTATTCACTTCCAATCAGTTCATCCATCACTTCTTCCAACGACCGGTTATCGTTAATCTCAAACTGTTCGGCGTTCAAATTCTGTTTATCTTGTTTTCCGGTATAACCTTTCATCTCAATATTGGTTCCCCCATCAATTTGCGATACACCAAATTGCAGCACCTCATCCCTTACCTTGGCAGGCTCGCGGGCGGTTAGTATCAATCCAGTATAGGGCACCGCCAGCCGCAGAATAGCAACTAATTTGGTAAAATCGGCATCGCTCACCTGGTATCGGTTGTCAATTTGGTAACCTGAAGCCGTTTTAATTCTTGGAAACGAAATGGTGTGAGGGCCAACATTATAAACAGCCTCAAAATGATTGACATGCCTGATTAATCCAAGTACTTCAAAACGCCAATCGTACAATCCCAACAAGGCTCCAATGCCTACATCGTCTATTCCTGCTTCCTGTGCCCTGTCTAAGGCGGTTAACCTCCAGTTGAAATCGCGCTTTTTCCCGCCAAGGTGAACGCTTAAATAAGTTTCGTGGTGATAAGTTTCCTGAAACACCTGGTAGGTTCCAATGCCGGCATCCTTTACAATTTTAAATCCTTCAATATCGAAAGGCGCAGCATTGATATTAACCCGTCGGATTTCACCATTTAGATGTTTCACCTTGTAAACAGTTCTTACACTATCGGCTATAAAACCGGGTGAATACTTTGGATGTTCGCCAAAAACCAATATCAATCGCTTATGCCCGGCATCTTCAAGCGCTTTAACCTGTTCTTCAATCTCGGTATGATTTAAGGTGGTTCGTTTCTGTTGCTCGTTGGCAGTCCTGAACCCGCAATAGGCGCAGTTATTGGTGCATAAATTGCCTATATACAAAGGGGCAAACAACACGATGCGCTTGCCATAAACTTTTTCTTTCAGCGCGCGTGCGCCGTTTTTAATTTCATCAATTAATACAGGGTCGTTGGTATTAACCAAAACGGCAGTTTCCTCCAGCGAAAGACGATGTTTATCTAAAGCTTTGGCAATAACTTCCCTAACCCGTGCAGGCGATGGATTCTGGTTTGATTGAAGGTAATCCAGAATTTCACCCTCATCAATAAACGGCTCCATGGGTTTATCTTCAAGGCGGTATTTCTGTGGGGAATAGATCATTGCCATAATTAAAACATCCGAAATAATGGTAAAAAGAATTCCATGTAAAGTTAGTATTCACAACTTTATAATAACCATGATTACCCCTTTAAGTTTAAGGCGATGATAAAAATCACAATTAGACCATCAACAAAAAACAAATTCATCAGTTTTTCTTTGAATTACTGAAATTTACTAAATTAGGTTCGTAAAACCTGTACTTTATGCGATTAACAATTACTCTAATTATTCTCTTATCATTTAATATCATTGCTTTAACCGAAGAGGTAGGGGAACCCGTCATTAAAGACATTGTTCTGTTAAACTCGTATCACCCCACCTTTAAATGGACCAACGACCTTACCTTTGGAGTTGTAAACCAATTGCAAGCAAAAGATAATTACAGGGTTTCCATTGAATTTATGGATGCCAAACGATTTCACTCGGCAAAACATCTAAATGCTTTTGGGGAGTATCTTACAGAAAAGTATCAGGCAATAAAGGTAGATGGCGTTATTTGCAGTGATAATCATGCATTTGAATTTTTTCTGAAATATGGACAGGATATTTGGGGCGATGTGCCCATGACATTTTGTGGCGTTAACAATATTAATGATTTCCAGATTGATACCATTAAATACAAAGGTGTTGAGGAATCCATCAACATGAAGGGGACGCTCGATTTAATTACAAAATTACAACCCAATTTAGATACCCTTATAGTAATTTCCGACCCAACTTTATCAGGAATTATTTTCCTAAATCAATTTATTCAAACTACCCAGTCGGAGTTTCCAAATTTAAACTATACAGCCATTAATGCCATCTCAGTTGAGCAATTAGGAAGCGAGTTAAAAAAATTCAACCCCGCCAATAAAGCTATTTATTTACTCAGCCTCTATATTCCAAGAGATGGAATTAGCCGCGATATGATTCATGAGGCTGAATTTCTATTGAGCAACCTCGATGTACCGGTTTATGGAAACTGGAATTTTCTTTTTGGCGATTTTATTGTTGGCGGAGTAATTATGGGTGGATACGATCAGGGCACCATTGCCGCCAAAAGGCTCAAAGAAATTCTGAATGGCAAAGTTCAAAATATTCCTTATCTGACTCCTACCCCTGAAAAAATAATATTTGATTATCCAAGACTCATAAAGTACAAGCTTGACCAGCAAGTTCTACCTGATAATACCGAATTTATTAATCGGCCCGAGAGCTTTTTAGAAAAATATAAAAGGCAGTTAACCATAGGACTTATGGTTCTGGGTTTTCTGATGACTGTAATATTGATACTTTTAAGAATTATTTCATTAAAAAATATTGTCGAAAAGAAGTTGCTAAAAAGCGAAAGCCGGTTGGCTTTATCTCTGGAAGGAGCCAATCTGGGGCTCTGGGATGTTGATTTTGTGAAAAACAACATTTTTTTAAGCACCCAAATTTCCAATTTGTTAGACTATGGGTACAAAAAACCCAATTTAACCCTGAAAAATTGGAGAACTTTTTTTCATCCGGAAGACGTTGACCAGTTAACTGAAGCTTTTCAAATGCATGCTAACGGAGTTCTATCATCATTTAAGGGTGAAATTAGAATAAAGACCTTCAAAAACCAATACAAATGGTTTTTGATGAACGGAAAGATTATTGAAGAAGAAAACGGCAATCCTGCCAGGATGATTGGTATTTTAATGAATATTAATTTCCAGAAAGAATTTGAAGAACAGCTAAGGATTGCCAAAGAAAAAGCCGAGGAAAGCGACCGCCTCAAATCAAGTTTTCTGGCCAACATGTCGCACGAAATACGCACACCCATGAATGCTATACTTGGCTTTACGGATCTTATTCTTAATGAAAATATTTCGAGAGAAGAATCCCTTAAATACCTGAAGCATATACAAAACAGCGGAGAAAGTTTATTAAGCCTGATTAATGACATTATCGATTTTTCAAAAATTCAATCCGGACAACTATCGCTGCGCTCCGACACATTCGATTTGAACGTACTAATCGACAATATAACATTGGTTGCCAACGCTTTAATTGAACGAAACAAGAAAAACATCCGGGTTATTGCAAAAAAAGGCAGTCCGAATGATAACTTTCTGATAATTTTAGACCCTTTACGCTTAGAGCAGGTGATTTACAACCTTGTAAACAACGCTATTAAATTTACCGAAAGTGGTGAAATTACAATAAGTTACAGAATTGTTGATGCCACTACACTTGCATTTTCGGTTAAAGATACCGGCAAAGGAGTAGCACCTGAACATCATGAGCTTATTTTTGAAAGATTTCGTCAGGTTGAAACGTCTTCTACCGACATTTTTGGAGGTACCGGACTTGGTTTAGCCATTACCCGGAGTCTGTTATCATTAATGGGTGGGAAAATTTCTGTTGAATCAGAGTTAAACCAAGGGGCCACGTTTCATTTTACAATTGCCTATAAGCCCATTACCATGATTGCTGGCATTCATTTTTAAGCCATTAGAAAAATTACTCTTTTAACATTTTTGGAAATATAAACAGTTCAAGCTTTCCTTTTCCCTGTTCTATCTGGTGCCATTTATTAATAGCGAACGAAATAACCACAGTGGCAGTTGTTGGGAAATTAATAAAACTTTCGTTGGTTAAATGCATGGCCAACATGGCCATATCAGGATTATGACCTACCACCATAACCGTATCATTATTATTGGCCAATTCTGCAATACCATCTATAAAACCGGCAGTGGTGTGCCCATCATAAATAAAGGGCGCCACTAAAATATCGTTTTGAGGTATTGAAAATGATTGTGCCATATTTTCAGCAGTTTGCATAGCTCTAACTGCCGGGCTTGAAATAATTACCTGCGGATAATACCCTTTGTTTATCAACTCAGTAGCAACCAGCTTAGAATCGGCATGACCTCTGTTTTTTAACCGTCGGTCAAAATCAGAACTTGAGCTGGTAAAATCCTCTGTTTTTGCATGTCTTATCAGAATTAATCGTTTCATAGGTTTGAGGTTAAGCTATATTTACAACTGTTGTTAAAAAGAAATGGAAGATCCTTGAATTCCAGGTTCGTTAGATGCCAGCATTCTGTATGTATCCCATTGCGACCGAATAACTGCACTATTACGCTTCACAATGGGTAAATTTTCCAGATTTTCAGAAATAATCCTTGCCTTGGCATTGTCTTTTAATTGGAGATCAAGAATATCCAGTATTTCATCGCGTAAAGCAGTTTCTTCAATGGGGAAAGCAGTTTCAATACGCCGGTTGATATTGCGATTAAGCCAGTCGCCCGATGTAAGAAAAACCTCAGGGTTATCCTGATTTCCAAAAACCCAAACCCGGGCATGCTCCAGAAAACTATCGACAATTCGCCTTACTTTAATGTTCTTGCTAAACGATTTATTGGGTACCAGGCAGCATATCCCCCTTATTATTAAGTCTATTTTCACACCAGCCTTACTGGCTTCGTAAAGCTTATTAATAAAGGTTTTGTTCTGAATACCATTCATTTTAAAAAGCAAGTAACCCTTCTCTCCTTTTTTTGCCAGCGCAATTTCTCTGTCAATGCGCTTAAACAGTTCTTGTTTTAAATTGAACTGTGTAACCAGCAACTTGTTAAAAACCGGTTTTTTCGATTGGTCTTCAAAGTACTCAAACAAAGCTTCCAAATCGTAGAGAAACTCATCTTTACAGGTAAAAAAACCATGATCGGCATACAATCGGGCTGTTTTCTCGTTAAAGTTTCCGGTACTTAAATAAGCATACGAGCGTTTTCGCTGTCCACCGGCTTTCCTGATTACCAGCGCCATTTTTGCATGAACCTTTAACCCTGGAATGCTATAAATAATTCTGATGCCAGCCTGTTCCATTAAACGTGCCGAGAAAAGGTTGTTTTCCTCATCGAACCGAGCCTTAACTTCCACAAAAACAGTCACCTTTTTGCCGTTGTGAGCGGCGTTAATTAAAGCATTCACCACAGCAGAATTACTTGCAACCCGGTATTGCGTAACTTTAATCTCTTCTACCTTGGGATCGAGCGATGCTTCGTTTAAAAATTTCAAAACATAATCGAACGATTGGTAAGGATAATGTAAAATGCGGTCTTTTCCCTTAATGGCAGCAAACATGGATCCATGCTTATCCAGTTCAGCCGGATGAATTGGGGTAGGATAGTTGAGTTGCAACCTCGGCGCAAAAGGATTCGGAAAATGGAAAAAATCCTGAAAACTTAAGTATCGTTCGCCAGCTAAAAGGTCTTCTTTATACAACCCAAACGATTCTTTTAAAACATGCAAAAAATCGGATGGAATAGTACGGTCATAAATAAACAAAGCTGGTTCGCCTACTTTGCGAAGGCCAATATTACGCCGTATTTTCTCAACTAAGTTACCACTGAACTCATCCAGAATCCCAAGGTCGGCATCGCGCAGCAGCTTAATGCAGTAGCTCGATTCCACATCGTAACCCGGAAAAAGTTCCTGAAGATTAAATCGCACCAAATCGTCGAGGAAAAGAAAATGATACTGCCCATTGGCATCGGGTAGTCTTACAAACCTTGGTAAATCGTTGGTAGGGAGTTTAACAATGGCATATCTGGCCCTTCGTGTATCCAATTTTTCAGGATGGTTGACATGCTTTTTTCTGAATAAGCGAATGGCCAAATAAAGCCGGTTGTCTCTTAAAAATGTTCGCGTACCTTTGGTAAGCAGTACAGGTTGTAAATAGGGAATAACTTCACGATAAAAATAATCTCTGATAAAAACCTGATGCTCGGGTAAAGTAGGAATTTCGCCCTGATATAAAATCAGTCCTTCCTTAGAAAGTCCGGCTAATATCTCCTCATGAAAAATGCGGCTAAAAACAAGAAATTGTTTGTCAACTATTTCGTTAATTTCCTTAACTACCTTTCCGGGAGTTATTCCCGACAATCCTTCCAACTCATCGGGGTCAACATTATTTTTATACTCGGCTACCCGTACTTTATAGAATTCATCAAGGTTTGATGAGTAAATAGCCAGAAATTTCAAGCGTTCATACAAAGGCAGAGTTTTGTCATCAGCTTCTTCCAGAACTCTGTAATTAAATGACAGCCAACTTATATCGCGGTTAAAGTATTTCGAAGTTCGTAGCATAAAACCTCTTCCAGTTTTAGCTAAAATATTAAAAAAAACAACAAGAAGGTGTTAATTGTATATGAAATGTTTTTTACTGCTCATTTTAAACTGATTTATTTGATTGAATTAACGTCTCGCAATACAATAATTACTTCAAGTTAGTTGGAGTAAAAGCGATAAAAGCATAAACACTAATTTACTAGTTTTCAGGTGTAACCTTTTATAAATTTCTAACTAAAGAACTTTGAACTATTAAACTAATTAACTCTATTCTAAAGAGAGTTACCCATCTCAAATACCTCAAGGTCTTTAATTGTTCCATTCTCTAAGGTAAAGCGCACTGCAGTCCGAATGGTGTGAAACCCATATTTGCCGGCTGCTCCCGGATTGATATGCAGCAGGTTCAGCGCAGAATCGTTCATAACCTTGAGTATATGGCTATGACCACAAATAAAAAGCTTGGGTGGTTTGGAATAAATTTCCCGCTTAATGGGCGGTGCATATTTGCCGGGGTAACCTCCAATATGTGTCAAAAGCACATCAACCTCTTCGCAGGTAAATCGAAGATGCTCTTTCAATCTTCGCCTGAGCTCAGCTCCATCTATATTACCAAAAACAGCCCTAACAGGTTTAAATGCCTCCATCAAATTTAAAACTTCCTCTGAGCCAATATCACCGGCATGCCAAATTTGGTCCACTTCTTTAAAAAAATCATACAATTTGGGATCAAAATAAGCGTGTGTATCAGAAAGTAGTCCTATGCGTTGCATATGTGCTTATAGTCTGTTGGTTGCCAAACAACCCGGTTAAGACCTCTTCAACTTGAAGCGAATACGTAAAACGTCGTCTTCGAACGAAGTGGATATCAAAGAGAAAGTGCCAATTTCAGAAGTATTGAAAACATGGTCGCCAATGCAGGCACAAACATCGTAATCGCCCACTGAAACCAGTCTTATGGTTTCACCTGCCTCCCCGGGAAGTTTACCAAGGCTCACTACTTTAAGGGCTTCTTCACGGGTTACAAACGACTCAGCAACAGCAAGATTACGCACAATTTGTTCATTTACCCGGGTTTCAATTTCCTGTTCTTCTTCAGGAGTAAGGGCCCTATTAAAATGATAATCGCATTTCGATTTTTTCTTTTCCAGATGGTTGGTAAATGACCGCCCGCATTGAAACATCCTTACCATGGTTTGGTTTAGGATATGCTCGGCGGTGTGCATATATGGATCGTAACTTTTCATCGTGCTAATTTATTTGAGTATTATTCAGCAATTACTCCCGAGCCGGTTAATTCATCGCCTTGGTACCAGGCCGCAAATTGTCCGGCTGTTATGCCGCGCTGGGGTTCATCAAAAACAATATATAATGCTTTTTCTTTCTGAAATAACGTTGCTTTTTGCAAGGGCTGGCGGTACCTGATTCTGACTTCCAGTTTTCTGCTTTCTTCGTTTTTTAAAGCCAAATCGGGCCTTATCCAGTGTACTTCGTCGTTATTAATACGCAATACTGAACGGAATAATCCGGGATGTTCCTGCCCCATGCCAACATAAACCTGATTATAGTGCGCATTAATGCCAATTACAAACAATGGTTCAGCAAAACCGCCAATATTAAGGCCCTTGCGCTGACCAATGGTGTAAAAATGAGCGCCATTGTGTTCGCCAATTTTCTTTCCAAACTTTGGGTGAAATGGATATGGCTCTGATAACGATTGCAACAGGTCCTCAGATGAATTGTTGAGTGCTTCGCTCCAATTCCGGTTAAGCAATTCGGCATCGGGTGCTACCAAAAATACGCTCCCTTTTTTGGTGGACAGCTTTTGTTGAAGAAAAACAGGTAAATCAACTTTACCTACAAAACAAATGCCTTGCGAATCCTTTTTATGGGCCGTAACCAATTTTAGTTCCCCGGCAATGCGGCGGACTTCAGGTTTTTGAATATCGCCAATGGGGAAAAGTGCTTTTTCGAGTTGCTTTTGCGACAACTGACAAAGAAAATAGCTCTGGTCTTTATTCTGATCGGAACCTGCTAAAAGGCAATAAACCGGCTTTCCATCCACCATGACGGTTTCTTTACGGCAATAATGACCGGTGGCTACATAATCGGCACCTAGCTTTAATGCCTCTTCCAGAAAAACATCGAATTTAATTTCGCGGTTACACAAAACATCGGGGTTGGGAGTACGTCCCCGTTCATACTCTGCAAACATATAATCCACCACCCTGGCTCTGTACTGCTCGCTCAAATCAACCATATGAAATGGAATATTGAGTTTTCGGGCTACTGCCTCGGCATCAAATTTATCGTCGAGCCACGGGCAATCGGCTTTTAGCACACCGGTGGTATCATGCCAGTTTTTCATAAAAAGACCAATAACCTCGTAGCCCTGTTCTTTTAATACATAGGCAGCAATACTGGAATCAACCCCACCTGATAATCCAACAACAACTTTTTTCTTTTTCTCCGGCATGACAAAACAGTAGTTCTATAGACTTTTTGAAAACTATACAGAAGATGCAGAAAGCGTTTGCCAATAAAGGAAATGCTTTTCTTATTTTATGTTATGCATCTTATTATTTGCAAATATAGAGTTTTTAACCATGGTGACCAACTGGCCGGAAATTCGCCGCATTGAGATAGATATTTATCTGTTAAACCTTATAAACAGAAAAGGGTAGCCTAAAACGGTCACCCTTTTCTTTACGAACCAAACAAAAACTAATCAAACAAGAACTAATCAAACAAAACGGTATATAAATCATTTACTGAAATCACCCTTTTCAATACTCCAATCGCTGCCGAAAAAACCTGATAGCCTGATTCCTTCCAATCCGTTTTTTAAATAATCGGACGAAAAGATTAATACATCGGGGAATCCTGTAATTCCGGAGAAATAGTTATTGGCAAAGGTGGCCTTCATCCCTTTCAGCCCTGTTCCGGCTACAACACCAACGCTGGCTGTTTCACTTCCAAAACGTGGGTAAATAAAATAAGCGCCCAAATCATCCCCTTTAAAAATTTCCTTTCCAAAACGAATTTCGCCTTTTCTAACTTCCAACGGAGTATTTCGAAGTACATGTTTCCATGCTGAATTGTTGGAGGCATTGCCATAAATCAGCACATTTCTGTCTTTAAAAGCTGCGGCATTAAAATCTTTGTCAGCAATTACTTCAATGGAAGCATTTCCTCTGTAAAGAAAAGTTTCTGCATCGAAACGTGCTTTATTCTGATACCATTCGTTTTCTTCTTTAGAACCTCCGGTGGCATAAACAAATACAACCTGGTTATCGAAGGCCTGTTTAAACCCGCCATGCCGTAAAGCGTATTTTTCCCTGGTATTTACCTTATCAATCGTTATCCACAAATCACTCTCCTTTTTAAGCGTCATATCGATGCCTTTTTGGCCTTTCACTGTAATACCGTCAATCACAATTACCGGATTATTCTCAAAATTAAGTTCTGAAAGAAACATGGTGAGTACCGATACATTTTCGGTTTTCCCAATAACAGAATCATTGCGAAATTCAAAACTAACATTTGAAAACTCCCATGACTTCTGCTGCTGCTCAATTTTAATCCAGTAATTACGGGCCGAAACAGCCGGTGAAGCGGTAAAAAACTCAATATGTTGCACATTTTTTACAGCTGGAATAGAATGCCATTTGAAATAATCGAAAATAGGAAACCAATCAACGCTGTGATCGCCATACCAGTGCGACCCACCCGGATATTCGTAATAGCAGAAATTATTATGAAACTCCCCAAGAGTGCTACGCATCATCCTGGCCTGGTCAACAGGTACCACATTGTCGGCATCACCATGAAGAACATAAATACCCGATTGAAGAAAATTGCGCTTCAACTGCAAAACCCGCCCGGCATTGGCAGCTCTTTTGATGTTTATAAAGTGTTTGTCGGCTTCTAAAGCATCGTCGGCGCCTCTTCTGGAATAACCAATAATATCAGGATAACTGGCACAGGGTGCAATGGCCGCAAATAAGTGAGGATAAGTAACTCCCAAATACCACGTTCCATGCCCTCCCATGGAATGGCCTGTTAAATATGTTAAACGGTCTTCCGTTTTAAACACTTTTTTGGCGTTAGCCAACACTTCCAATGCATCAATTCTGCCCCATTCTTCCCAGTTAAAACCAAAGGGACGGCGATTGGTTGGCGCTACAATATGTGCCCAATCCTTCTTTTTATAAGCTCTGGCCTGGTTACGGGCTTCTACTGATGCCCCATGCACCGAAAGCACCAATGCTTGCCCGCTTTTTGTTGATAAGGATGGTGCAACGCTGTAATATTGAACGCTGCCATCGATGTTGCTGATAAAGGTGCGTTCGTGATGAACAGTGGCATCTCTTTGCTCCAGTTCAATTTCGGCACTGTTCAGTTCTCTCCCCGAACCATCGGTTAAAACAAGATGTGCTTTAATACGCTCGTTTTTAGCTATACTTTTAACGGGAGGAATTTTGAACTTTACCTTTCTCACCGTCATTGGCATAATATTATCGGTTTTTATAACCGCTTCTTCGCCTGATTCCAATTTACAACGTATTGTAAGTCCCTTTAAATCATTGGCAGTTCCATTCAAAACCCTGATGGCCCCCCACTTCTCATCATTTTCGCCATTAATAACATCGGGCAATGTTAAATCGCGGTTTACAAACATAATTCTCTTGGCAGGAACCACCAGTTTTGAAGAAACATATCCAAATCTGCCCGGGGTGTAAATAAAATGATTAATCCCTTTTTTTAATCTGAAGGGAATCAATGTGTAACCAAAATCATAATGGTCGCCCTCGTGCACCATTCCGTTGATATAAACACGTGTATGGCCTTTGGCCTCGAGCAACACCAATTCATCTATAGGAGAATTAAAAGAAGTAAACAGATAGCCGGCACGCAGATTCCTTCCTCTGAAAACATGAGCGGTATCTGCCTTGATGGCAGTCCAAATCATTGGTTCTTCATTTTCTGTATAAGAATCGGATATGCCCTCACCATCTGATGGGATTTTAAAAGAGCCATTGGCCAGTTGCCATGCAATAATATCCTGACTTGCAAACAAAACACCGCCACGGGCAGCCCTTTCGAGCACCAGGCCCTCATCGAAAACATGAACAACCGAACCCTCACGGGTAATTTCATACTTTTCCTTACCGAAGTATTCCACTATGTTACCTTGCCTTTGACCATGTAAAGAAATACCCAAAGCCAGGTAACCAATGATAACAACAACCGATATTCTAATTTTAAAGCACATAGCAATAATTATTAACTGTTTGTATTTAATTCATTATAAGCATATTAAGTCAATAGCTTAATTCGAGCTTTAAGAGCAGATAGAATATACAACCACCATTAATCTCAACAAACAAATAACGTAATTTTTATCTTATTGCGCCATACTTTTTATATTTTTTTATTTA
>CALEUX010000042.1 GCA_937920475.1 uncultured Marinilabiliaceae bacterium | reverse complement strand
AATTTATTCTCCATCCAAAATATATCTATCTGATTATTAGATAAATATACTGTATTTCAACGCAGAAAAACAAGAATAAATGTCTGGTTTTAAGTGAATTAAAGCACTTTTCTTTAGTGTAATTTTAATGCGTTTGCCCTGACATTATTCTGCCTTTTAAAAAGAAGCTGAGAAATATAATTTGACACCAGATTATATTTTTGTACTTTTGAATGTTTTAGAACATAGTTTTAGAGCAGGACTAAATTATGGCACCAACAAAAAAGACATTCACAAAAGAACCTTCCATTAAGGATATTTCAATTATTTACAAAGTACTTGCCGACGAAGAAAAAGAATATCTGGAAAAAAACCATACCATGGTTAAGTACAAAAAGAACCAGATAATTTATCAGGAAGGGGAAGAACCAACCGGCTTATTGTGTCTTGGATCGGGGAAAGTAAAAATATTTAAGGAAGGGGTTGGTGGGCGCGACCAGATTGTACGACTGGCAAAAGCTCCGGGTTTTATTGGTTACAGAGCTTTATTTGCCGAGGAACGCCATATTGCCTCGGCGGTGGTAATTGAACCGTGTACCATTTTTCACATCAAGAAAGACGTTATCAATAAATTGCTCACAACCAACAATCAGCTTTGTTTAAACATTATTAAATCGTTTGCCACCGAGTTAGGCTTCTCACGTTATCGCACAGTAACATTAACCCAAAAACATATTAGAGGCCGACTGGCCGAAAGCATTATGATTTTACGCGATATTTACGGATATGAAGATGATGGCTGTACACTAAATATTTATCTATCGAGGGAAGATATTGCCAATTTCTCAAATATGACCACCTCAAACGCCATACGGACCCTTGCTAACTTTGTAAAAGAGAAGGTAATAATTGTTGATGGGCGTATTATTAAAATTCTGGATGAAGAAAAACTGGAACGAATTTCCAGACTTGGATAATTTTGTAAACTTTTAAATTGTTTTGATTGATAAAATCTTATTCTTTTCAATTAAGAGAGGTTTTTTCTTAAAGATTTGCTTATTCTCTGAAATAAATCCTTTTAACTCTTCTGCTGATGCCAGTTAATATTTCATATGGAATGGTATTCAGTTCGTTTGCCATATTTGAAACCGGGTAATCGTCGCCAAAAATAATAACTTCATCACCTTCTTTAACATCCTGCAAACCATTAATATCAATCATGCACATATCCATACAGATGTTGCCAATTATTGGATACAGTTTATTTTGAATCAAAACTTTTCCTTTTCCCCTGCTAAGATGACGATTCAGCCCATCGGCATAGCCAACCGGTATAACTGCCACGCGTCCATCCTGCATGGCTCTACCGGCACGTCCATAACCAACAGTTTCACCGGCTGAAATCTGCTTTATTTGAGAAATATAAGTTTTGAGCGTTACAACATTCTCCAATCGTTTATCACCTACCGAGCTAATGCCGTACAACCCTATACCTAAACGCACCATTTCAAAATGAGCATCGTGAAAACGTTCAACGCCGGCTGAATTTAAAATATGACGCCAAAACCCATAACCTAAGCCATTTTTCAGTTGATTGCATGTTTTAACAAAGGAATCGATTTGTTTACGAGTGAAAATATCGTGTTCCGATTCATCACTGCCAACCAGATGTGAAAAAACCGACTGAACCTTTAAGCGTGGCATATTGGTTAGCATTTCAACCATTTGTTGTGTTTCATTTTCGAGAAACCCAAGCCTGAACATACCAGTATCGAGTTTAAGGTGAATCAATGCCCTGTCAATCCCCTCCTGCTCTACCTCTTTATTAAAAGCTTTTAATATTCTGAAACTGTAAATCTCAGGCTCTAAACCATATTTCAGCATTTGCCCAAAACTTTTTTCCTCCGGATTCATCACCATAATTGGCAATGCGATTCCCGCCTGACGCAATTCCATCCCCTCATCGGCAAAAGCTACACCCAAATAATCAACTTTCTGATGCTGAAGCGCTCCTGCAATTTCGTACGAGCCACTGCCATAACTAAAAGCTTTAACCATCACCAAAACCTTGGTTTCGGGATTTAATGACGAACGCAGCACATTGAGGTTATTAATAAGTGCATTCAAATTCACTTCCAAAACTGTACTATGTTGTTTTAGCTCCAATTGTTCGGTAATTTGCTCAAATTCAAAAGCTCGCGAACCTTTTATTAATACAGCTTCCTGCTTAAACTGAAACTGGTGAATAACCGATAGCAATTCCCGGGTATTATTGAAAAACCGGGCATCGGAACCAAAATACCCGTTAAAAGAAGAAATTACCGGCCCTACCCCAATAAACCTGTCGATGTTTCTTGATTGTACCAGGGCAGAAACGCGCGGATAAATAACGTTATCGGGCAATCCGGTTTGATACATATCGGAAAGTATAAGGGTTCGCTTCATTCCTTTCTTTCTTCCCTGCTGGTCGAGAAAGTCAAGCGCCAATTCAAGTGAGGTAAAATCTGAATTATAGGTGTCGTTAATAAGCAAGGTGCCCTGAATGCCCTCTTTTTGCTCCATGCGCATGGCAATAGGCTGAAGGTTGTTCAATTTCTCGCCGATTTCGGTTGCCGAATATCCTCTGTAGAGCAAAAATAAAGCCGCCAACAGAGCATTTTCCATGGAAATTTTATCTGAAAAAGGGATATCCCAGTTAAATGTTTGTTGCTGCCATATTAAGTCTACCCTTAACGAATCATTACCTTTTACATCTACAATCCGCAATTTAGAATCGGGATGATGCCCCCAGGTTACCAACTCCTTGCCGGAAAACGATTCTTCCATACATGAGTGAACCAATTGATGGTCGCGACAATAAAAGATGGCCTTAACATTTTTAAAAAGCTGTAACTTCTCTTTCAGTTTTTCTTCTTCTGACGAAAAGTTCTGTTGGTGTGCCGACCCTAAATTGGTAAACAAACCATATTCCGGTTGTATTATTTGCTCCAGTTTTTCCATTTCTCCACGCTGACTGATGCCAGCCTCGAAAACGGCCATGGTGGTATGCCGGTTCATTTGCCATACAGATAATGGCACCCCTACCTGACTGTTAAAACTTCTGGGCGAACGCACCAATTGTTCATCCTGACCAATTAACTGCGACAGCCACTCTTTTACAATGGTTTTACCGTTGCTGCCGGTTACTGCCACTACCGGAATTTGAAATGATGCCCGGTGTCGCGATGCAAGTCGTTGTAATGCCTCAAGCACATTATCAACCCTGTAGTAATTGGCATTTAAAAACGACTCCGATATTTTATAATCTCTTGTAACAACAAAATTGCGTATACCTTTTTCAAACAAATCGGGAATAAACTGATGTCCGTTATGCCGGCTTCCACTCAAGGCGAAAAAAACCGATTCGTGCGGCTCAAAAACCAACCGACTGTCAATCAGCAGTCGGCTAACCGGCTCATCTACCTGAACATGAATACTGGCATCTAATAAATCAGCCAACTGTAAGGGGAAAAAGGCATTCATCAAGCACTCTATTTTACTTTTTTCAATTCCGTTTGCTTCAATTCGTTGTAACAGGTTCTGCAAACAGCTTCGTACGATTCGGATGCTCCAACTTCCACCAACTTGTCGCTGGCTTTTAACCGATACGAATGATGAGCCAAATCGCCACATCTGACACAAATGGCGTGAACTTTAGTTACATATTCGGCACAGGCCATTAACCCCGGCATGGGGCCAAATGGTTTTCCTTTAAAATCCATATCCAGCCCGGCCACAATAACTCTTATTCCTTGGTTAGCCAGATTGTTGCAAACATCTATCAAGCCGTTATCAAAAAACTGAGCTTCATCAATACCAATAACATCGGTATTGCCGCTCAACAGCAATATATTACCTGAACTATCAACCGGAGTGCAACGAATGCTGTTGGCGTCGTGCGAAACCACTTCTTCCGCACTGTAACGATGGTCGATAACCGGTTTAAATATTTCCACATTTTGCCGTGCTATTCGGGCACGGCGCAAACGGCGTAACAACTCTTCAGTCTTACCCGAAAACATGGACCCGGCAATTACCTCAATCCACCCTTGTCGTCGGCTGTTATTTGCCTTATTTTCAAGAAACATATTAGAAAAAGATTTTTTTTGGATTCTATCACTACCTTTGCAAAGGTAAAGAAAAATGATTGTCAAAAAGATATTATGGAAAAGGAAGCACTTTTGAAAATCATCCTTCAGGATATTAAAGAATTAGAAACACTGCTCAATACTTTTACAGGCAAACCTGCGATTCCTAAAACCTTTATTAACTTAACCAAAAGTAAAGTTAAAGGAATTTTAGAAGAAATTGACTTACTTGAGAGCTTGGCTGAACAGCCTTCTTTTTTAAAGATTACCGCCAAAGAAGAACCTGATGCTGCGCCCCGACCTGTTGAAAAAAACGAGGAGCCTACTCCCAAAATTAAGCACGAAATACCAGAATTTCAGTCAAGTGTGAAACTTTCGGAACCTGAGCAAAAAGTGCAGGAAATTAAAGAAGTGCCTTACATTGCTCCATCGGTGCCACAACCTGAAAAGCAAGAAATTTTATTAGCTGAGCCTGTTAAAATAAAACAACCTGAGAAAAAGAAAGATATTTCTAAAGAGACACAACATGCCGTTTTGGGCGAGCAACTTGGAAAAGACACATTGTCGTTTAATGAAATACTGGCTCAGAAAAAGGATGGCGAAGTTACACCCCGTTTCCAGTCCAAACCCATCGACGATTTAAAAAAAGGCATCGGCATAAACGACCGGTTTTATTTCCAGCGCGAATTATTCAACGGTAGCTCCGAATTGATGAACCAAACATTGGAACAGCTTAACCACATGGATAGTTTTAACTCGGCTGACTCGTTCTTAACCGCCAACTTTACCTGGGAAAGCAATAATGATGCTGTGAAAGCATTTAAAGAACTGGTTCGGAGACGATATTTATAAGCCAATGAGTAAATTGTATCTGGTACCTACTCCAATAGGAAATCTTGAAGACATAACCCTTCGTGCCATCAGGGTTTTAAAGGAAGTGAATTTTATTCTGGCCGAAGATACCAGAACTACCGGATTTTTGTTGAAACATCACGGCATTGACAATAAGCTGATGTCGCACCATAAGTTCAACGAACATTCCACTGTTCAGCGTGTGGTTGACCGCATTAATGCCGGTGAAACAGCAGCATTAGTATCTGATGCCGGCACTCCCGCCATATCCGACCCTGGTTATCTGGTGGTGGTTAAATGCATTGATGCCGGTATTGAGGTGGAATGTCTTCCCGGGGCTTCGGCCCTTGTACCTGCTGTGGCTGTGGCAGGTTTGCCCAACGACCGTTTTTGCTTTGAAGGATTTTTACCTCAGAAAAAAGGTCGCCAAAAGCGGTTTTTATCCCTTCAGGAAGAAACCCGCACCATGGTTTTTTACGAATCGCCCCATCGATTACTAAAAACCCTTGAGCAAACTGCTGAGTTTCTGGGACCCGAACGTAGGGCTGTTGTTTGCAGGGAACTAACAAAATTGCATGAAGAAATTCGAAGAGGAACAGTTGCTGAACTCATTGAATGGTATAGCCAAAATCAGCCCCGTGGCGAAATTGTTTTGTTGATTGAAGGAAAAGAAAAATAAATATCATACAATTTCGTTATATCAGCAATACATTAATAAAACAGCTTATGGATTATGACTTTTACATGATTGACATTATCAACACACTTAAATTTATCAATTGTGTTTGAGTTAGTAATTCCATTAAAACAATAAAAATTATGAAACGAGCAGTTTTAAATCAAAGCACAAAAACGTATGGGTTCAATCATACGAACAATCAGGAAAAAACTAAGTTTTCAAAAAGCAACAATCTTAGAATGAAACAGATTTTGGTTGTTTTATTGACACTTCCGCTTTTCTGGCAATGTGATTTTGGCCCCAGCAAATCAGATTTACGCTCTATGAACGATTCTTTGCTTATGGCTTCGGCACTAAAAGAGATTCAGCTGAACCAGATGCTTGAATCAATGAGCACCATTGAATCGAACCTGAAGACCATTAAGGAAAAAGAACAAATTATATCCTTAAAAGCTGAATCGGGCGATATAAAAGGAACATCGGCCGACCAGATAAACGAAGACATTCAACTGATTTACGATTTGATGGTGCAAAATAAAGAACGCATTCAGCAACTCGAAGAGCAAATGAAAAAAGCAGGTGTCGACAACAATAATCTGAGAAAGATAATTACCGGACTCAACGACCAGTTGCGCGAAAAATCGGAAGAAATAGCCCGCTTAAACGACCTGCTTCACGAACGCAACCTGCAAATTGAACAGCTAAACTATACCGTAAGCGGGTTGGCTAATGCTGTTGACTCAATTAAACGAGTTCAGGACCAAACCCGCGGTGAGTTACTATCGGCACGCGACAATTTGAATACTGCCTATTACGCCATTGGCACTAAAAAAGAACTTAAGGCTAAGAAAATAATTGTTCGTGAGGGGTTCCTGTTTTTTGGCGAAGATAAAGTTTTAACGGAACAATTCGACCAGAAATATTTTAATGTTGTAGATATCCGAGAAGTTGAATCTATACCTGTTTATCGTCCAAAAGCAGAATTGCTTACACCCCACCCTCAAGGAAGTTTTGAACTGGTAAAAGGTGATGAAAATAATTTGGTTCTGGTAATTCTGAATTCTGAAAAATTCTGGAGCATTTCTAAATACCTGGTTATTCAGGTTAGTTAATAACCTTTTCTAAAGGTATCCGAAACATCCATGAACTTTTATCTGTTCCATTGGTACCGATAAAAGTTCATGGATGTTTTATCTTTTTAATTATTTCAAAAAAATATAGCTAGCAAATGCTTAAATACAAACACCTTTTTTTCGACCTCGACCACACCATTTGGGATTTTGCCACCAATGAAAAAATAACCCTGACGCAACTATTCCACCATTACAAACTGGAACAATACTTTAACAGTTTCGACGACTTTTTTGAGCGGTACAAACCCATTAACCTCGATTTATGGGTAAAATACCGTAATGGCGAGATAAAAAAATACGAACTGAATATTGGGAGATTTTACAATACTTTTTGTACGGTTGATTTAGATAATTTTACGATGGCCGAAAGTTTCGCCAGCGATTTTGTGAGCATCAATCCTACTCAAACAGCGCTTATTCCGCATACCATTGAAGTTCTGGAGTATCTAAAATCTCGTTACAGTATGCACATTATCACCAACGGCTTTATTGAAACACAATATGTAAAAATAGACCGAAGTGGTTTAAGACCCTATTTTAAGAAGTTCTTTATTTCGGAAGAAGTTGGTTTTCAAAAACCAAAAACATCCTTTTTCGAATATGCTATTAATAGCTGTAATGCCCGTAAGGCGGAGAGCTTAATTATTGGTGACAGCCTCGAGGCAGATATTCAGGGGGCAAAAAACTATGGCTTAGACCATGTTTTTTTTAATCCCGACAATACGCCACATCAGGAAACAATTTTTAAGGAAATATCTTCGCTGCTCGAATTAAAAGATTGGCTTTAGTGTACTAAAACTGAGCATCTCTTTCAAAACTATTGCCCGGCGAAAAGGAGTTACCAAAATTATCGGCCGGCAAGCTTGTTGAAGCCGGCTCGTTCATTTTCGACCCCAGGGTAACCGGAACATTAATATCCATATCAAACCCAACGCCATAATTGTCGATGGCCAAATCTTCGAACCGAATGGCTTCAGGTCTGAAACGTAACCGCACATCGCCGGTGGCGCCATTACGGTGTTTGGCAATAATTATCTCAGCCAGTCCAATAAGCGAATTACCATGTTCGTCTTCCGTAATTTTGTAGTATTCGGGACGGTGAATAAACAACACCATATCGGCATCCTGCTCAATGGCACCTGATTCACGTAAATCCGACAATTGCGGCCGCTTACCGTCGCCAGTACGGCTCTCTACACCCCGGTTTAACTGCGACAAAGCAATAATTGGAATATTCAACTCTTTGGCAAGCCCTTTTAACGATCGGGAAATCATACTTACCTCTTCCTGTCGGTTGCCGGGATTCATACCACTGGCGCTCATCAGCTGAAGGTAGTCGATGATAACAATTTTTATATCGTGCTGTTTCTTTAACCGGCGACATTTAGCTCTGAGTTCAAAAATGCTTAAACCAGCTGTATCATCCACAAAAATCGGCGCATCAATTAACTCTTTAATCTTCGTATCCAATTGTTTCCACTCAAAGGCGTCGAGGTTTCCGTTTTTAATTTTATCGGCGGGCAATTCAGTTTCGGCAACTATTAAACGGTTAACCAGTTGGATATTAGACATTTCCAGCGAAAATACAGCCACACCCTGCTTGTATTTTACAGCCATATTTCGGGCCATCGACAAAACAAACGCAGTTTTACCCATAGCAGGCCGTGCTGCAATAACAACCATGTCGGAGGCCTGCCAACCCGAAGTTATGCGGTCGAGCTCGGTAAATCCTGACGGAACTCCACTTAAACCATCGGTACGTTTACCGGCCAACTGAATTTTTTCAATGGCATCGGAAATTACCGGATTAATTTGTGTGGCATCGCGTTTCATGCTGCCCTGCGACAACATAAAGAGCGAATTTTCAGCCTCCTCGAGCAAGTCTTCTACATCAACCGACTCATCGTAAGCTTTGGTTTGAAATGTCCCCGATAAATGGATAACCTCACGTTGAAGATATTTCTGGTAAATTATTCGGGCATGGTATTCAATATGGGCTGCAGATGCAACTCTACTGGTTAACTGAGTAATATAGAAAGCGCCTCCTACCTCTTCAATTTTGCCCATTCGGCGAAGTTCTTCGGTAACTGTAAGCATATCTACAGGTTGCTCTTTCCCAAACAGATTGGTGATGGCGGTGTAAATATGCTGATGAGCTTCCTTATAAAAACATTCCGGCTTAAGAATTTCAGAAACAGTGGCAAATGCATCCTTCTCAAGAAGCATGGCACCCAAAACCGCTTCCTCCAGTTCCAAAGCCTGGGGCGGCATTTTCCCCATGCTCAAATCCATAGGTTCAGCAGTTTTTTGTGTCCTGTTATACTTTCTTTCGGCCATTTTTTAAGGAATTTTTAAAGACGGATGGCAAAGGTACAAAATTATAGCAGGTGGGAAAAAATTAAACACAGTTTGCTTTCAACAATCCATTAACAGGTTTATCAACAATCGGAAACCTATTTTATTTCTGATCTATTTATTTTTAGTAACAACCGTTACAGAAATAAAAAGCATTATTTCCAAACATTTTTAATGGTCAAAAAGCACCTTCGTTTAAACGGCTTTGCTTTGGCCCTCCATATTTATTAATTTTAGCTTTCTTTGCAATACAAATCAATAAAAACCAATGATAGCTTTTCCAAATGCTAAAATTAACCTGGGCCTTTTTGTTACATCAAAAAGGAATGATGGATACCATAATCTTGAAACTATTTTTGTTCCGGTTAAAGGCTTCTGCGATGTTTTGGAAGTATTAACAGCTGCTCGTGATGCAACCGCGGATATATTTAATAACAGCGGATTAAAAATTGATGGTCTTCCTCAGAATAATTTGTGTTTAAAGGCGTTGGATTTAATGCGTAAATTCGCACAAATACCGCCACTAAATATTCATTTACACAAGGTAATTCCTTTTGGTGCAGGCCTTGGCGGTGGTTCGGCCGATGCAGCCTTTATGCTGACGTTGCTCAACGAACAATACAATCTTGGCTTTTCTTTAGAAAAACTTGAATCGATAGCAGCTCAACTTGGTGCCGATTGTGCCGTCTTTATCCGGAACAAAACTGTTTTGGCAAAAGGAATAGGCAACGAGTTTTATACAACCCACCTCAATCTCGCAGGTTATTTTATTCAAATAGTCATTCCGCCATTGCATGTTCCAACAGCACTGGCATATAAGAATGTTACACCCCAAGCGCCATTGGTTTCGTTGGAAAAACTGGTACAGGAACCTGTTGAACTTTGGAAAAACAGTGTTAAAAACGATTTTGAACCATCTGTTTTTAACCAATATCCCGAAATTGAGACTATTAAAATGAAACTTTATAATGAAGGTGCATTGTATGCCTCCATGTCGGGCAGCGGTTCATCGGTATTTGGCATTTTTAAGCAGCAACCAGATATTACCTGGCCCGACAATTTTGTAATTTATAGTGGAAGCCTCTAGCATTTTGTTGTTTATTAAACTATACTAAAACCTTAAGTCATAAAGAATCTCTTATGTAACCTTTTATAAGATTGGTGGATAAATCACAAAACACTTTGAATGTTAGAGATTTCAGCGAACTGATGGTAACAATATACTAAAAACACTTCCCTCGCCTGGTTTACTTTCTATAATTAACCGGCCTTTATTACGTGTAACAAACTCGTTGCACAACACCAAACCTAACCCGGAGCCCCGCTCACCATCGGTTCCTTTTGTGGTTTTTTGATGGCCTGGTTTGGTTAACGATTGCAGAACTTCATTATTAATTCCAACTCCCGTATCTGCAATGGACAGTTTAACCTTATTACCAATTTTTTCGGAAGAAATAGAAACAGTTCCACCTTGAGACGTAAATTTAACGGCATTGATAATCAAATTACGCACAACTGTTTTCATCATATCCACATCCATATAAACTGGTATGTTGATATAGTTTTCCGTATTGATATTGATATTTTTCTTGATAACGCTTTCCCTGATAAGATCAAGATTTTCAATCACAATCTGATTCAGGTCTGAATTGGCAGGAACATAGTTAATTTCATTGGTTTGCGACCTTGCCCAATACAGAAGATTCTCTAAAAGATTAAATACCTGAAGTGACGCATCGTGAATATATCTGGCATGTTGAGTAACCTGTTCTTTATCAACATGCTCTTTACTCTCAATAAGTAAACTTGAAAAACCGAGGATGGTATTAAATGGGGCTCTTAAATCATGTGCAATTATTGAAAACAGGCTATCCTTGGTTTGATTTAATTTATGGAGTTCTTCGTTTCTCAGTTGAAGATTTTGGGCTTGTTTCTCAAGTTCCTCGGATTGTTGCTCGATAATTTGCTGGCGCTCTTCCAGTAAGTAATTAATACGATTTAGTTCAACGGTGCGTTGTTTCAAAGCTTCGTTGTTTTTTCTAAGTTTTCGTGTATTTTCAGCTACCAAATGAGTAAGCCGCTTTTTTTGACGCCGTAGCACTACAGTGCGCAACCTGTAATAAACAACTGGTACTGAAATTACAACCAGTATAACTGTAATATAAAAAAGAATGGTTCTGTACCAAGGAGGCATTACTCTTATCTGTAATACAATACCTTCTTCATTCCAAACTCCATCATTATTAGCGGCTTTAACTCTGAAAGTATATTTACCAGGGTTTAAATTAGTATATGTTGCATCCCTTTTCGTTCCAACGTAATTCCAATCGGCATCGAAACCTTCCATCATATAGGCATATACATTGAGTTCGGGGTTAATCATATTTAAAGCTGTGAATTCAATTGTAAAAACATTGCTATGGTAATCAAGAACTATTTCTTTTGTTGCCGAGATATGTTTTTCAAGAATGTTGCCTGGCATATAATCATTAATCTCATTATTAAAAAGCATAAATCTGGAAAACACAATCTTTGGGGGATCACTGTTAAAATGCAATTCGTCTGGATTAAAAAGATTAACCCCTTTGGTTCCTGCAAAAAATAATTCTGTTTTCCCATTGCAATATGATGCCCTTATATTAAACCCATTGGCCTGCAAACCATCATTCTCGCTATAGTGAAACAATTCGCCGGTTAAAGGATCAAGGCGGTACAGTCCTCTAAGAGTTGAAAACCATATTACGCCGTTGTGATCTTCCTCAATACTGCATATATATTGATTTCTTGCGTTAATACCTAACCTTTTAAATTCGTAATCACGATGGTTGATTTCATACAAGCCTTCATTTGTACCAACCAAAATTGCTCCATTTTCCCTTTGATGCAAACAGATAACCCTGCTCCCCTGTAAGTGAGCAGGATGATTGGGTCTGGCCATAAAATTCTTAAACACGGTATCTCCTGGGCTTAAAAGGCTTAAGCCATTAGTTGTACCTACCCATAAATAACCCTGTGAATCACACAAAACTGACTCCACCCAATCGGCCGACAAGCTATTTCTTTCGTAATTATAGTTCTTAAATTTTTCTGTTTGACGATTGAAACAACTCACTCCTTTCCCATGAACACCAACCCAAATATTTCCATCCGAATCCTCAGATATGGATCGTACATCGTTACCAATTATTGATTCAGAATTATCTATTGAGTGCTGATAAATTTTAAGCTTCCCCGTTTCTGTATTAAAAGAGCGTAATCCCCCTGTATGCGATCCAAACCACATTAGATCGTAAGAATCACGATAAATTACAAAAAGCGTCCCTGTTCCAAGTCGAATCGGATCATTCTCGCTATTATTAAATCGAACAATCCGACCATTTGTCCAGTCAAATACGTCTACGGCGCCGTTAAATCCACCTAACCAAAGATTTCCGTTAGCCTCTTCATTAATAGCCATAATATTGGCCGATTTAACATGCCAGTACCATAATGCCGATGTATCAAATTGCTTAAAGCCACGATCGGTGTAGCTTACATAAACTCCCTCGCCTCGATAGAAAAAATAATAGTTCCCTTGTCGGTCAAGAAAAACCCCTTCAATATTTGGCCTAATTGAATTTAACTCAGCAGGGTTATGATAATACCCATAAAAACTGTCATTGCGTTCGTCAAATAATTTCAACCCGGTATAATCACATGCCCACAAGCGATTTAACCTGTCGAGATAAAGAAAAACCACATGTCGCTCAGGTCCATTTTGCAAATAGTGTTTAAATTCTTTTGTTTCGGGATTATACTGAATAACACCTTTGCCCCTATAACTAATCCAAAGATGATTGTTTCGTATAACAATTCCGGTTATTGGTACATCATCGCCCTTTTTAAGATTTCCAGAAACAGGATCCTTTAGTAACAATCCGTCTTCTAAAAAATATTTCAGACTGCCATCGTTTAATCCATACCAGATGCCATTTTTTGAGTCGATGGCAAATGTATTAATTGGCCCTGTGGAAGATTCCAGCAAAAGCCTGAACTTTTGTAACTTATCATCAAAGAAATAAAGATTATTTCCGGCAGCAACAATCACCCTCCCCAAAAGATCCTCATTTATTGAAGTTATATACAAATCTCGCAGCCCGCCGCTATCGACGGCAGATGAAATTGGTATAAAACAATCGTTATCCGGGTCGTAAACAGACAATCCTTGTTGTGTACCAGCCCAAACCCTGTTTCTGGAATCAACAAAAACATGTGAAATTTCGTTTGATGTTAATCCAACTGATATTTTACCATGCGACCGGTAAACGTCAACTTCATAGCCATTATATCTGTTTAATCCATCAGCAGTACCTACCCAAATAAACCCACTGGAATCCTGTGCCATACATGAAACAGAATGACTGGACAGTTTTTCCAAATTTGGTAATTTCTTAAAATTAAACTCTTTAACCTGAGCATTACCATTAAAAAAACCAGCCAGAACCAACACCACAAAAACTTCAAATACCTT
>CALEUX010000041.1 GCA_937920475.1 uncultured Marinilabiliaceae bacterium | reverse complement strand
GCCAATACCGCTATCCTTAACAAAAAATTCCAATACCTCTTGGTTTTTATCGGAAATTAAACGATAACCGAAATCGATAAAACCATGGTGCGTAAATTTAAAGGCATTGGTTAACAGGTTGGTAAGAATTTGTATCACTTTTGTTTTATCGGTGGTTATTACCGACTGTTCATCTGTTAGTTTAAGTTGCATATTTAAAGCAATTCCCCGCTTTATTGCTTTTTGATTAAAAATAATATATAAATCTCTGATTATATTGTTAATACATACCATGGTTAATTCAGGTTTTTCTTGTTTGGTTTCTATAGATGAAATTGTGAGAATATTGGTAACAATGGATAATAATTGATTACTGCTGTTCTGGATAATGGAAGTATATCTGAGCCGCTTTTCTTTACCCAAATCGGGCTTGCTCAGCAGTTCGGAAAAACCATGAATGGCGTTCATGGGAGTTCTTATTTCGTGCGACATATTATGAAGAAAAGCTGTTTTAAACCTGTTGCTTTCTTCAGCTTTATCTTTTGCTTTAAGCAACTCGGTATTAGCCTCTTTTAATTCTTCATTAATGGCCTCGTAGTCAGAATTTTTTTGGATTAACAGATGATTTGCATTGTTTATTTTTTTCGTGTTTCGCCGTACAAAAAGAAAAAGTAAAATAGCTGTTAAAAGAATAAAAAAGGCACCCTTGTAGGTTTGAATTCGGGTAATAACATCCGATGGGAAAAGATTTTGAATAGCTTTGTCGGAAAAGAAAATCCACGAAAAACCAAGGATTAAATAAAGGAATGTAATTTTATATTCAAATTTAAAATGTTGTCTCATAAGTCTTGTATTCATTAAATCCAAGAAATCGTTTTTTTTAAATATAAGAAATTCAGATTTAAGATAGATTGCTTATGAAAGTTTTGTGGAGCAAAAATAACTTGAAATTATTCTAAGTAGCTGTTTAAAATTGAAAAATTAAAAATCCTTAGATGCCAGACACAATACTAAAAGACTCGAAGTGTAACGGAGTTCCGTGAAGCGGAATAATAGAAAAAATTAAATGGCAGAAAATTCAAACAATTATTCCAAGAGTTTTTTCGGTATAATCTATTAATTCTTATCTATCTGTCTATAGTCTAAACTTCTAACAGTCTTTAATAAAACTAGCAAAGTAAATTTAAGCAGTCACAAAAAATGCGTCAAGATTATAAGTGAATTGAATACAATATTGATTTGAAAAAGTTGTAAGTTTGCAGCACTGTTTAAGGTGCCGAAAGGCCCTTGAGGGAATCCGGTTAAAGTCCGGAGCTGTGCCCGCAGCTGTAATCCCGGTTAAATTTTGAAGCATTATGCCACTGCCCTAAAGCGGGAAGGCGTTTCAAAATCGGGAAAGCCAGAAGACCTGCCTTCAACAGAAATTTTTAACCAATTAACTTTCGGGAGAAAAAGTTATGGCAAAATTACTGCCCCTCGTTTGCCTTTGTGCATCATTTTTATTGTTTTCATGTACTTCTGGTAAAAAAAAATCGGCAATAACCGGCTTATCCGAGTTGGGGATACCCGATTCAGTTTATATTCCAAATCATGCAGGAGGTTTCCGTATCAGTTATTACGGGCTTGATAAACTCATTGAGGTTACAAATCCGTGGGACTCAACCCTAACTCCCGATTATTTCTTTATCGATAATTCCGGACAACACTCCATTAAAGGAATTCCGGTAATTAAGGCGCCTGTAACCAACTGGTCGGCCTTTTCATCGTCGCAGGTGGTTTTAGCTGACATTCTTGGTGTACTTGAAACCTTAAAAAGTGTAGCTGAACCGGAGTATATATCCAACCAGCAAATTAAAAATGGATTACAATCAGAAGCTGTTAAAAACGTGGGAATGGCTTCCATGCCCGATTTGGAAGTTATTTTGTTATCGCATCCACAGTTTATCTTTGTGTCGCCATTTAAAGACAATCAATACGACCAATTACGCGAGGCCGGTTTGGTTGTGGTGCCCGATGCCGGATATTTGGAGAGCTCTCCCTTGGGGCGCACCGAATGGATAATATTTTTTGGCGCTTTTTTTAATTTGGAGAAGGAAGCTCTCCATTATTTTATAAATGCTAAAAGTGCGTATCAGGAAGTTCAGCAACAATTAGCAGAAGTAAAAATAAAACCTACCATTATAACAGGTTATTTATTTCAGGATATTTGGTTTTTACCTGCCGGCGAGAGTTATATTGCCACTTTGTTTCGCGATGCAGGCGCTTCTTATCCATATAGCGAAACGCCAGGCAAGGGTTCATTGGCACTTGATTTTGAAAAGGTTTTTCACGATACACATCAATGTGAATATTGGGTGCTTACAGTGAATCATCCCGGAAAATTTGGCTATGGTGATTTGGCTGCGATGGATGTTCGCTATGCCGATTTCGGTGCTTTTAAGAACCGTAAAGTTATTTGCTCCAATACTTCATCGTCGGGCTATTTCGAAAGAGGATGGGTAGAGCCTCATGCTGTTCTGATGGATTTGGCCAAAGCGTTTCATCCTGATATTTTTAGCCAGCATCAACCTGTATATTTTACTTTTATTGATAAAGAGTGATGAGTAGAACCATCCGTCGATATAGCCTGCTGATGGTTTTATTAGCCATAACCGGATTGATTCTCTTTCTGTTAAACGTTGCGTTAGGGTCTGTGTATATTCCTTTGTCGCAGGTGGTTAAGGTTTTGATAGGCTCGCCGGTAGAGGTGGATAGTTGGTCGTTTATTATACATAAAACCCGTTTACCACAAGCTGTTACAGCCATATTGGCCGGAGCCGGATTGGCAGTGGGCGGCTTACAAATGCAGGCATTGTTTCGCAATCCTCTGGCCGACCCATCTATTTTGGGTGTCAGTTCCGGAGCAGGACTAGGTGTTGCGGTGGTTTTAATGTTTGGAGGATTCAGTGGTTTTGCTTTGAGTGCATTGGGGTGGCTGGGTCATCTTACGGTTACCATGGCTGCTTTTATGGGGGCTATGGTGGTGCTTTTTCTCATACTTATATTGGCCAACCGCTTGCGCGACAATGCCATGTTGTTAATTGTTGGAATTATGGTGGGTTATGCGGCATCGGCGCTGGTTGGAATTTTGAAGTTTTACAGTATGAAAGAAGATGTGCATTCATTTGTTATTTGGGGACTGGGAAGTTTTTCATCGGTTTCATGGGTAAGGATGCAGGTTTTCTTTCCTGTGGTTTTAATTGGTTTGGTAGGCGCTATATTGCTTATAAAACCATTAAATATTATGACACTGGGCGATGAATATGCCAGCAATCTAGGTGTTAACATCAATAGGGCCCGGTTTTGGGTGTTGGCTTGTACCGGAATATTAACTGCAACCATTACCGCCTTTTGTGGGCCAATTGCCTTCCTTGGGTTAGCAGTTCCACATTTAACAAAAGGTTTGTTTCGTACCTCCAACCAACAAATTTTAGTGCCCGCAGTTATGGTTGCCGGTTCCATACTGGCCCTTTTTTGCAATTTAACAGCCCGACTTCCCGGATTCGACGGGGCCCTGCCAATAAATGCCGTTACCAGTATGATTGGTGCTCCGGTGGTTATCTACGTTATTTTACGTGGCCGGAAACTTATTCAGTTAAATGTATGATGTTATGAGAGAGCTTATTGTAACATCCGATTTGGCTGTGGGCTACCAGCAGGGAAAAAAGGAGAACGCCTTGCACTCGAACATCAATGTAAAATTGATTCAAGGCGAGTTTGTATGTTTACTTGGCCCCAACGGAGCCGGAAAATCTACGCTGTTGAAAACCATGGCCGGATTTATTTCTGTTTTGGGTGGCAATGTTTTTATTGGAGATAAAAAATTATCCGATTATTCAAACAAAGAAAAGGCAAGCCAAATTGCTGTTGTTTTAACCGAGCGGCCAATGGTTCCAAATATGACGGTTTACGATTTGGTGGCTCTTGGACGTAGTCCGTTTACAGGTTTTTTTGGACGATTGCGTGGCGTTGATAAAAAAGCAGTTTTAAGGGCTATTTCAACGGTTGGACTTGAAGGCTTTGAATTGCGTAATTTAATGCAATTAAGCGATGGTGAGCGCCAGAAAGCTTTTATAGCCAAAGCATTGGTGCAGGAAACGCCAGCTATTTTATTAGACGAACCAACGGCTTTTCTGGATTTACCCAGCAGGGTTGAAATTATGCATTTGCTAAAAAACCTGGCCCACAAACAACAAAAAGGCATTTTACTGTCGACTCACGATTTGGATTTGGCCTTGCAAACCGCCGATAAGGTGTGGTTGCTGGCTAACGGCCTCCCAATGGAAACAGGTGTACCCGAAGACCTAGTGCTGACTAACGAATTCAGGAAATTTTTCGAACGTGAAGGGATTCTCTTCGATAATGCTACCGGCCGGTTTACCATGGCCAATGCACATGTTAAATCCATACGACTTATTGGTAAAGGTGTTGAATTTAAATGGGTTAGTCGAGCTCTTTCGCGTAGCGGGTTTACTACTTCCGATGACCCCTTTAGCCGCTTTCAGGTTGAAATAAGGAGCAACGAACAGCGCGAGTATATTCTATCAGGCCCCTCGGGCAAACCAATGCGTTTGCGAACCATTGAAGACCTTTTGCAACAACTAAAGATTGCCGACGAGCAATATAAACTGACAGAATAGCCTGTTGGCTGTCGGTTTGTCATTTCCCATCCTTTGGCATAAGCTTTGATTTATCGTTGCCTGTTTAAGACACTTTAATCTGTGGATTTAAGCATTTGATTTTTTTCGTTAGTAATGACTTAAGAATCTGTTCATCAGGTTTGTGAGAGAAAGAATTCAATCAGTTATCATTAAATAAAATATACAATTATGCAAAAAGGAAACATTGGTGTAAGTACGGAAAACATTTTCCCCATCATTAAAAAATACCTTTATTCCGACCATGAAATATTTCTGCGCGAGTTGGTGTCGAACGCAGTGGATGCTACACAAAAACTTAAAACCCTGGCCAGCGTTGGCGAATTTAAAGGGGAGCTGGGCGATGTTACCATACATATTACTTTGGACGAGCAAAACAAAACCATTACCATTACCGACCGTGGTGTGGGTATGACGGCCGAAGAAATTGAAAAATTCATTAACCAGATTGCGTTATCGGGTGCTAATGAGTTTCTCGACAAGTATAAAAAAGATGCCAATGCTATTATTGGTCACTTTGGAATGGGCTTTTACAGCTCTTTTATGGTATCGAAAAAAGTAGAAATCCTTACCAAATCGTTCCGCGAAGGTGCACAGGCAGTTAAATGGAGTTGCGATGGCAGCCCCGAATATACCTTGGAAGAAATTGAAAAAGAGGATAGAGGAACTTCCATTATTCTATACATTGACGATGATAATCAACAATTTGTCAGCAAAACAGAAATCAGCCGCCTGTTAAAGAAATATTGCCGTTTTCTGCCGGTACCCATTGCTTTTGGAAAAGAAACTGAATGGAAAGACGGAAAAGAGGTTGAGACCGACAAGTTTAACGTTATTAATGAAGTGAATCCGCTTTGGACACGTAAACCTGCCGATTTAAAAGAAGACGATTACAAAGCGTTTTATCGCGATTTGTATCCTATGGCCGATGAGCCCTTGTTTAATATTCATTTAAATGTGGACTACCCGTTTAACCTGACAGGTGTTCTCTACTTCCCGAAAATCAAGAACAATATTGAAATTCAGAAAAATAAAATTCAACTCTATTGCAACCAGGTTTATGTTACCGATTCGGTTGAAGGCATTGTGCCTGAGTTTTTAACGCTGTTACATGGTGTACTCGATTCGCCCGATATTCCTTTGAACGTTTCACGTTCGTACCTTCAAAGCGACAGCAATGTGAAGAAAATTTCCAGTCACATTACCAAAAAAGTTTCCGACCGACTGGAGGAAATCTTTAAAGCCGACCGGAAAGCCTTTGAAGAGAAATGGGACGATTTGAAACTCTTTATTCAGTATGGTATGCTTACCGAAGAAAAGTTTAATGAGCGTGCCATGAAGTTTGCCTTATTGAAAAACACTGATGGCAAGTATTTTACATTTGAGGAATATAAAGAAATTATAAAACCCAATCAGACTGATAAGAGCGATAACCTGGTTTATCTGTACTGTACCAATAAGGACGATCAGTTTAGCTTTATTGAAGCCGCTAAAAACAAGGGGTATGATGTATTAATTATGGATGGGCATTTTGATAGCCACTATTTGAACCATCTGGAACAAAAACTTGAAAAATCGCGATTTGTTCGGGTTGATAGTGATGTGGCCGAGAAACTGATTCCGAAGGATGAGAAACACGATTTAAAGCTCACCGATAATCAGAAAGAAGACCTCACAACAGTGTTTTCAGCTGAAATACCACAAATGGCAAAATCTCACTTCAGCGTTGTATTTGAAGCATTGGGTGAGAACGACTCGCCGGTTATGATTACCCAGCAGGAGTTTATGCGGCGGATGAAAGATATGAGCGTATTGGGTGGCGGCATGTCGTTTTACGGCGAACTGCCCGATAGCTACAATTTGGTGTTGAACGGTAATCATGCACTTGTTAATCGTATTGCTACCGATATTGAGGAGTCGGTAGGAGAGAAGCTGACAAAAATCCGAAGTCGTATGACATCGCTCGAGAGTCGTCGCTCTGAATTAGAGGCGGCAAAAAAAGATAAGAAAGAGGAAGAAATACCACAGGCTGAAAAGGAAGAACTCGATGATGTAAATAAGAAAATTGGAGAACAAAAAGACAAAAAAGAGAAACTGTTAAAAGAGTTTGCGCATAGTAACAAGCTGGTTTCGCAGTTGATTGATTTGGCTCTGCTTTCGAATAATATGCTTAAAGGTGAAGCTTTAAACAAGTTTGTGAAGCGCAGTATTGAGTTGATTTAGATTTTAGTAGCTATTTAAATTGATAGAATAAAAACTTTAAGACATAAGACTAAAAGACTTAAGATTAAAACCTAAATGGATAAATAATCAGGCAATTATTCCATATTTTATTTCTCTCTTTTTTAATCTATTAAGTCTTATCTGTCTGTCTATAGTCTAAGCTTCTTATAATCTTTAAAAAAGGCAGAAACTTAATCTAAGCAGTAGAGTATAATATATAAGGCACATCAGAACGTAATTGTAAAGTTACTCTGATGTGCTTTTTTATTTTTTCGAGAGTCGGGATGTATGTTGAATAAGCTCCATTCCCCCAAAAAGACCATGTCCAGGTACCACAATTTGAGCTTCAGGATATCTATCCGATATATTTTGGAGCGTGGCCGGATAGGCATGAATATCACCATCGGCAGTATTTCCAAGCGATTGGGAGTTCAGTTCTTTAACTATACAACCGGGGAAGAGAATCTTTTCATCGGGTAGCCAAACAACAATGTTATCTGTTGAATGAGCTGCTCCCGGGTAAAAACAATGTATTTCCAATTTTCCTAAGGTAAGAATCAGAGAGTCGGTAAAGCCTGATTGAGGACATGGAAGCCCTTTTTCCCTGGCAATGTCGATGGTTATTTGGTTGCCGTATGAATGAACCCCAATGGTATGCAGATATTCCAATCCTCCCATGCAGTCGTTGTGCCAATGGTTGGGGATAAAACCTATTACCTGTGCATACAACGAATCTTTAATACCGGCAATTAATAAGCTGGTTAAATCATTATTCACAGGAGTGTCTAACAAAAATGCCTGGTTGTTTTGAATCACTATCAGTCCGTTGGATGAGAATCTTCCAAAACCTGGCATTTCTCCGAAAGAAACATGCAGCCAGGTGTTTTCAGTAAGTTTGACAAGTTGAAGGTCGTTGGATAGAGTTATTTTTTGCGGCATTTGAGCAATTACAGAACTGGCTATCAATAAAATTATAATGGGTAATAAGCTTAACTTTTTCATGAATTTGGAAAGATTAAAAAATATAGGAATTGTATTGGTAATCAAAGATAAGTAACACTTTTGGTTAAAGGAAGAATTGTTTAGAATTATTCATTTCAACTTTAATTTTGTATTTTAGTTGTTTGAATTTTAAAATTTAAGAAAATGAAACGAGCCATGTCGAACGCTTCGACACACAGGAGAATAGCTTGTCCCGATTTATCGGGATTTATTGGCGAGTTACATCTGGTACATTAAAAACAAAAATATAAACACATGAAAGCATTACTGGTTTTGGTTATCTCATTTTTGTGGTTTGATAGTTATGCACAAAACTTAACAGATATTAGTTTGCGATGGAAGGGAAGTGATAAACAGGAATGTTCCATTGAATCGGAAACAGGCGATTTATACAGGCAACTCGATCACCACGGACCTGCCATTGAGAATGAATGGTTGGGGTTGCGACTCTATTTCGATCACAAAGTTTCGGTTGATGTGTACAATAAAACCCGTAAAGGTTTAGAACTGGCAGCAGCTGGCTGGTATCCAACTATTGAACAGCAAAAAGAAGGGTGGGGGGCCGATCAGTATAAAGTTGGCTCAACAGTAGGTTTGGGCGGCGTTCGTCTTTGGGATGGCGAAAAGGAGGTTTTCCTTAATCCCGTTTCGAAAAGGACGGCAAGAGTAAAAAAAGAAGCCAATATATCGTATATGGAGATGCTTTCCGAAGGAATTCCTTACAAAGGCGATACTATCGATGTTTTGGTCAGGGTAACTGTGTTTTCCGGTATACGCGAGGCTAAAGTGGAAGTCTATGCTTTTAGTCGCCAACCAGTGCAGTTTTTTACCGGAGTTAATTACCACGATGGTACAGCTACTAAACAAGGCAACAATTATATATCAACCTGGGGAATTCATCCTGAAGATGTGGCTGCGTTTCAATTAAATATTGGTGCTGCAATTATTTATAATCCAAACGATTTTGCCAGCATAACAAAAGGTAAACGCCAATTTGAAATGGTATCAAAACCAACAAAATATCTGTCCACCTGGATTACCTCGGCTTGCGAAAAGGAAAGCGAACTCAACACAATGGAAGCTTTTATAAAATATCTGGAAGCACTTAAGAAGTAGCAAGACTGGAGAAAGGAAACCGGAGGCCGCTTAAAAAGAAGACGACAGGCAGTTGAATGAAGCTGTTTTTCGTCTTCTTTTTGTTTTTACTTTGACCACAATGGGATAAAACAGTTCTCTGTTTATCGCAGATTTTCGCAGAATAATTAGCAGAAATATTACTTCCACTTACCATTTTTTAAAACACGGGGGATTATTGTTGATTGTAGTGTAAATAATTGTATATAAATATATTGAATAAAGTTAACTGTAACACTCAATAACTGATTTTTCACTTTTATCAATTTGTCCACCCTAAATATCTATCAGTACACTATGTTAAGAATCGTTAAATTTAATTTTATGCTGTGAAAACGATGTGAACCTGATCTATTCATAAATCCATAGATTTATGAATTTAGTTCAGGCTAACCCCGACTTAGGTGAAGTTAAACTTTTATTAAAAGTTTTTACTGAACCTTATTCGCTGCCGAAGGCAGGGATTATTAATGAATAATCCGGGTGAAGAACTTTAAGCGTAAGGTTAACCATTTGCTGAAACAGTCAATCCAAATCTAAAAAGAAAATGAGCAGTACTTTGCTAATGTTATTATCACTATCCTTTCTCAACCTTATATTATATATAAGACTGAGAATAAGTTATCCACATGTTGGTTACGACCATAAAAAGGGGCCACCCAAACTCAATCGATAAATTAGGCATATCTGAATGTGGCTCAACTTACCTGCCTAAAATGGTGAAATAGAATTTAAAACTTCTGAATCATGTAATAAGGTAAGAGGTGCAAAAGCAAAATGTCTTTGGTTGTTATAAACAAGGCGACATCCATAAAAGAAGTTTCAGTATGAGGTTTTATGGGTTTAAAATCAGGTTGTTAAAAAGGAAGAACTTAATCAAATCAAATTTTATGAAAAACTCATGTTGTGGAAAAACAAACACTTATGAACAAAAATTCGTTCATGAGAGTTCGCCCGACAAGTCGGGGCTGGCAATCCGGCCAATAAAAAAGGGCTCTGTTCGGATGAAAACAACTAATTTATTGCGACTTGCTTTTAGCATCGCAATTATTGCCGTTTTTGGCCTGCTTGGATGCGAGAAGTTGGAGACCTATTCAATTGATGCACCCTCTGATCTTCAGAGCCGTATTGATTCAATAGCAGCTTTGAAGCCAAATACGGGTGACACTACTTATTTAATTATAGGTACAAGGATAGTTGGGGCTGAAAATAATAGTTCCGGTTGGTGGTCTGCATTTTCTGATTATTTCACAGTTCCTGTAAATAAACTTCTTCATATAGAGTTTGTTAACTATGGTACTGGTGTTAACAACTGGAACAACTGGAACCTTGCCGTTGCCACCGCAGAGCGCGAAGCTGCCGGCTATTCAGAATACTTTCTTCTTAGGTCTGATGCTTACGGATGGGGTAATAGTGATTTTTCGCTGAGCAGAATATCGCATAATTACCCGGATACTGATGGTGATGGCAATATATGGAACGACTTTAGAGCTACCATGCAGGGTGCCAAGGTGACTATTGAAGTGGATCATTCTGTTACCGGCAATGTATATGTAACATCCACAGCAGTTGGAACAAATGGCACAACGCTGGTACAAACCTATCAGCAACCGGTTTCTGCTACTGCTGATATTGTTGCTTTTTTAGTTGCCGATGGCAGCCATTTTGTTATGAAAAAAGCCTACCTGATACCATCAAAAGTATCAGTAGTAGAAGATGTTAATCCTGTTTCAATTGCAATTACCGGTGCACCTGATTTTGTGGAATTAGGCAACGATGATTTCTGGGGTGATGCAATTGCTACTGTTACTTTCGCAGACGGCTCATTAAAACAGGTAGACAAATCAGAATTGATATTTACCGTTATCCCGGATATGTCTACCCTAGGTAAAAAGACTGTTATTGTTTCATACAACAAAACTATGCAGGGCGCTTATGGGCCTGCTGTTTCAACTTTCTATACTCTGGAAGTAACAACTTCTATTGTAAGTTTGGAGGTTACTACATTACCAATCATTACCACATATTATTTTTATAATAGCAACCCAATCCGGTTTAATACACGAGGTTTGGTTGTAACAGCTATCTATTCTGATGGAGCAACAGCTGTTTTAACTAACTCAAGTCTTGAGTTTGGTACTATTCCTGCAGCCGAAGGTTCTCAAAATGTTGTTATTTCTTATGTTGGTTCAACAAGCACTGTAACTACTACCTGCCCGGTTACATTGATTAAGGGAGTTGGTCAGGTTGGGGCTACTGACTTTTCAACCGCATGGTGGACAGCTTTCTCAGACGATTATAATGTTCCATCGGGGTCGAGCAAGACTTTAACAATGTACTGCTATTCAAACAATGTTAATAACTGGAACAGCCCTTGCACCATTCTTCGCAAAGCTGACAAAACAGAAAATGCTGTAGTTCGTATGGACAACTTCGGCTGGGGCCCGGGTTATGGCACTGCTACCCTCACATCCGACTGGAATTGGAGCGTTTTTACATCAAACATCAGTGGTTCCAGAGTCGTTATTACCGTTACTAACAATGGCGATGACACTGCTGACATACTTTACAATGTAACTTATGCCAATGGGGAAACTCATTTCCAAAAATATGCAGGTGTAACTGTGGATAGTTCAGATTTGAATTGTGCACTCGTGATTGAAGGAGCTTATGTAGTATTTGTTGAATAATCAATAAGATAAAACAATAAACCATGAAATATTTATATTTAATACTGTTAGGATTACTTGTAATTGCGCAGGCTGCATATGCAGATGGCAATGGTAGTTCTGAGCAGTTGTCTATATCTCAAACAGGCAACATTACAGTAACAGGTAAAATTGTTGATGAAAACGGAGAGTCGGTACCTGGTGCAACAGTAATACAAAAAGGTACCACAAATGGAATTATTACCGATATCGATGGCAGATTCTCTCTATTGGTTCCTTCTGATGCTACATTAGTAATTTCCTATATCGGTTTTAAAAGCATTGAAATAAGTGTTGGTGAAAAAACTGAGCTTGGGGTTATTAAAATGGTTTCTGATTTAAAAGAACTTGAGCAGGTGGTAGTTATTGGTTACGGTACACAACGCAAGGTTGACCTAACTGGTGCGGTAGCCATTGTTAACACTGAAG
>CALEUX010000040.1 GCA_937920475.1 uncultured Marinilabiliaceae bacterium | reverse complement strand
TAAAAAAAGAGACTGACTCTTTTGAGACAGCCTCTTTTATTTCAATATTCATCCTCATTAAAAAAGAAGTCATCTTTGCTCGGATAATCGGGCCAGATGTCTTCGATACTCTCATATATCTCACCCTCATCTTCAATCTCCTGAAGGTTCTCAATAACTTCTAACGGAGCACCTGAGCGAATAGCGAAATCAATTAATTCATCTTTAGTTGCCGGCCACGGCGCATCCTCGAGCTTAGCGGCCAATTCGAGAGTCCAATACATAATGTTTACAGGTTTTTCTCTAACTATAATATTATTACTAAAATCTTGGATTTTCGGCGAAATTATAAAAAAAATCAAATTTTACAAGCCCGATACCCACGGAATTTCATTTACATTAAAATAATTTGATAAATGACGCGAAAGTACAAATAAATAATCGGATAATCGATTTAAATACCTAATAACCCATTCATCAACAACCACTTTTGATGCCATGACAATTACCCTTCGTTCGGCTCGCCGGCAAACGGTTCGGGCTATATGGCATTGAGCCAATGCAGGATGGCCACCGGGAAGCACAAAATTGCGTAACGGCGGCAAGGCATTCTCCATACGGTCCATTTCCAGCTCCATGAATTCTATTTCTGCCTCATCGGTCTTTAAATGCATTCGCAAATCTGAAACCGACTCATCGGTGGCCAGATAAGAACCAATGGTAAACAACATATTCTGAATACGTATTAAAGCCTTTTGCGAAGCCTCATCCACATTGTACGAGCGAATCATGCCAATATGTGCATTCAGCTCATCCACTGTACCATAAGCTTCTAATCTGAAATGATGCTTTTCAACCCGAGTCCCTCCAATAAGGCTTGTAAGCCCTTTATCACCCGTTTTTGTATATACCTGACTTTTCTTCATTTAAAACTTTCCTCTCATCTATATAAAACCATTTCTGCCTTCAGTCTTCAACCATCTGCCTAAATGTTAATTCAGTTTTGCCACATTGCTATTGCGCTCATCCGATTCAATAACCCCATCACGTAATCTGATAATCCGGTGTGCATGTCGGGCAATATCCTCTTCGTGAGTAACCAAAATGATGGTGTTGCCGGCAGCATGTATCTCTCCAAATAAACGCATAATATCCACAGATGTTTTAGAGTCGAGATTTCCTGTTGGCTCATCGGCCAAAATAATGGATGGATTGTTTACCAATGCCCTGGCAACTGCCACACGCTGACGCTGTCCGCCCGACAATTCGTTGGGCTTATGCGTCATCCTGTTTTCGAGGCCCACATTTCGAAGTACCTTCTCACCTCGTTCAATTCTTTCAAGTTTGGGCACACCACCATATACCAATGGTAAAATCACATTCTCTAATGCCGAATAACGCGGTAGCAGATTAAATGTTTGGAATACAAACCCAATTTCACGATTCCGGATTTCGGCCAGCTTATCGTCGTGCATGTGACTCACATCCGTTCCATTGAGCATATACATGCCCGAACTGGGTGTATCGAGTGCTCCAATAATATTCATTAAAGTAGACTTTCCTGAACCCGATGGCCCCATTATGGCTACATAATCGCCGCGTTCGATTGAAGTTGTTACTCCCCTTAATGCATGAACAACCTGGGTGCCAACCTGGTACCTCTTCTCTATTCCATCAATTTCAATAACGTTTTTCGACATGCCTGTTGTGCTTTATTGCTGTTCTCAATAATTCTGTAATATAACTAAAAAAAGATAGTCTTGTTTAGTTTCACGATAACTTTGATGTTTTAGACACCTATTGTGTTGTTTGGTTTAATGATAGTTTAGCAGTTAGCAGTTAGCTCTTAGCTGCTAGGGGCTAGGAACTAAGAGCTAACAACTAAAACCTTACCACATAATGCGCTTTTTGACATTCCTTTCTGAAAAACACAATCCCCAGCCTAAAAATATCTATTGAAACCGTTACACGCGGATGTGCAATGATGGTATTCCAGGCAAGTTCCATTCCCTGCGACCAGTGAATATCATCGAATACAAAAATGGTATCGTTGTGTGCCTTCTCTAAACATAAATTAAAATAATGCAAGGTAGGCTCCTGACGATGGTCGCCATCAAAAAAAACAAAATCAACACCGCCGGTTTGTTGCAAAACCTCCGGAAGTTCCTGATTAAACGAGCCATTTTGTAAACTTACACCATTTAGCCCAAACTCCTGAAAAGTATGATGGGCCAATTCGGCAGTATTCTTGCATCCTTCAATGGTGATAAAATTGGATTTTTTGTTGGGTAATGCCAGATATAGCGAGCTTATACCGGCCGAAGTGCCCAACTCTATAATTTGCCGAGGTTTAAACCTGCTTACCAATCGAAACAATAATTCGCCATATTTTTGAGGAATACTGCCATTCCTGACAATATCGGCCACTTTACGCACTTTTGCTTTGGCTACCATCGACCGGGCTCCCAAATCGGAAATTGAAATGGTTTGCGTGCTACGCATCAATGCGTTCCGCCAGGCTGTTATGCGCTGAAAACAGTAATACGAATAAGGTTCGCGCATTAAATTGGCTACCAAATCGAATACAAACGGTGAGTGAATACCAAAGCCTTTCCAGTGGCGTGCTTTAATTAAATATAACAGATAGCTTTTTGCCTGAAACCAGTTCATAGAAATAAAATGAGATACAAAGATAGAATTAAGATGAACTAATCAAGGCTTGCATCACTCAAACCTTTCTGCTATTTTTGAAGTTCAGCCATGTCAGAATTAGCCACCTTAAATATTATGTATCTTCCGGGAGTGGGGCCAAAAAAGGCCGACATCCTGAAACAGGAACTAAAAATAGTTTCTTACGAAGACCTTGTTTATTACTTTCCATATAAATATGTTGACCGAAGCCGGATTTATGCCATCAGGGAAATAGACCCTTCCATGCAGCATATTCAACTTAAGGGCAGGATTGCCTCACTTAAAACGGTTGGCGATGGACGCACCAAACGGTTAAGCGCAGTTTTTACCGATGAAACCGGCAGCATTGAACTGGTTTGGTTTAAAGGATTGAAATTTGTAAAAGACAGTATTTTACCCGACCAGATTTATATTGTTTTTGGCAAACCTTCTGTTTTTAATGGTGTCATCAACATTGTACATCCCGAACTGGAACGTTTTCAGGAGAATAAACCCCGGATTCAGGCAGGTTTTCAGCCACATTACAACACCACGGAAAAGATGAAAAGCAATTTTCTCAATTCCAAAGCCATACAAAAATTAGTGCACAACCTGTTTCTCTCTTACAATGGAAAAGTACCTGAAACGCTGCCTGCCAGCCTCATTGAGAAAAACAAACTGATGTACCTCGATGAAGCATTACGTACCATCCATTTTCCGCAGAACTTGTACAATCTCGACAAAGCCAGGTATCGTCTTAAGTTTGAAGAACTTTTTTATATTCAGCTCAATATACTCAAACTTAAAACACAACGAAAGCTAAACATTCACGGACATGTTTTTTCACGTGTAGGCGAATACCTGAACCGCTTTTACACCGACCAGCTTCCGTTTGCCCTAACCGAAGCCCAGAAACGAGTAATTCGTGAAATGCGCCAGGATTTGGGCAGCGGCAAACAAATGAATCGTTTATTGCAAGGCGATGTTGGCAGCGGAAAAACCCTTGTTGCATTAATGGTGATGTTGATTGCGCTTGACAATAATTTCCAGACTTGCCTGATGGCCCCTACCGAAATTCTGGCCACCCAACATTTCGAAACCATTTCGAAACTCATTGAGCCATTAAATATAAAAACGGCCCTCTTAACCGGGTCAACCAAAAAAAGCGAGCGCGATGCCATTCACGCCGCTTTACGCGATGGTTCTATGCAAATTCTGATTGGCACGCACGCACTTATTGAAGAAACAGTGATTTTTAACAACCTTGGACTGGTGATTATTGATGAACAACACCGTTTTGGAGTTGAACAACGGGCGCGGTTGTGGAAGAAAAATCAAAACCCGCCTCATGTTTTGGTGATGACAGCCACTCCTATCCCGCGTACGCTGGCCATGACCATTTATGGCGATTTGGATGTATCGGTTATTGATGAGCTGCCACCCGGCCGTAAGCCCATTCAAACGCTTCATTATTATCACAACAAACGAAACCAGCTGAATAAATTTCTGTTGCAGGAAATAAACAAAGGCCGGCAGGTTTACGTGGTGTATCCATTGATAGAAGAATCGGAAAAACTCGATTTTAAAAATCTGAGCGAAGGCTATGAATACATGCAAAAGGCTTTCCCAAATTACAAAACAGTAATGGTGCATGGCCGTATGAAACCGTCGGAGAAAGATGAAGCCATGCAGGAGTTTTCTTCCGGTCGCGCACAAATTATGGTGGCAACAACGGTTATTGAAGTGGGCGTAAATGTTCCCAATGCATCGGTAATGGTTATTGAAAGTGCCGAACGGTTTGGGTTATCGCAACTCCATCAGTTGCGTGGAAGGGTTGGGCGGGGTGCCGAGCAAAGCTATTGCATATTAATGACTTCGTACAAATTGGCCGAAGAAACCCGTAAAAGAATGGAAATAATGGTACGCACCACCGATGGTTTCGAAATTGCCGAAGCTGATATGAAAATACGCGGTCCCGGCGATTTGGAAGGCACACAACAATCGGGACTGCCATTTGACCTCAAAATTGCAAGCCTTTCAAAAGATGGGCGAATTTTGCAAATGGCACGCGATTTGGCTCAGGAAATTCTCAATCAAGACCCAACACTTGAAAAACCTGAAAATCAAATATTAACCCGTCAATTAACAAAGCTGGCCCGCGCCAAATTAAACTGGAGCATGATAAGCTGATAACTATGTTATAGTTAAAAGGCAGAAGGCAGAAGTTTCTGGTTCTTAGTTACCAGCGATTAGTAGCAAACTTCTTAAGTTTAGTGTTAGGCTTAATGATGATTGACATAATCCTAAAATAAAATGAATATTAACTTCCAATCAAGCGTATTGTTTGTAAACGATTTTGAAAAGATGAAATCGTTTTACGGGGAAATTTTAAAATTGCCAGTAGAACTCGACTTTGGTAGTTGCATAACATTTAAAAACGGGCTAACAATTTGGAAGCTCAGTCCCGAATACCCAATTTCACAAAAATTGGGAACCTGTTTCAATATGTCGGGAAACAAAAACCTTGAATTGTGCTTCGAAACCGAAAACCTGGATGAGGCAATTGCTTCATTAAAGAAACATGACATCCAATACCTTCATCATGAAGCTGAAGAAATGTGGGGTCAGAAAACCATCCGTATTTTCGACCCTGAAAACAACCTGATAGAAATTGGGGAATCCATTGCCTGCTTTGTGAAGCGATTCTACGCTGAAGGGTTAACTATTGAAGAAGTTTCAAAACGAACCTATATTTCAATTGAAATGGTAAAACAAATCATTAAAAAATAAGTAACTGTTTAAATTTAGTTTTCTCTTTTTATTAAAGACTATTAGAAGTTTAGACCCCAGACAGATAGACGTGTCCCGGTTTATCGGGATTAGACTAAATAGAAAGAAGAACAAACAAAATTGCTAATTTATTTGGCTTATTTTAAATATTTTACGATTTATGTCTATTTCCGGTGAACCGGAACACGTGTCTTAAATTCTTTTGTCTATTGTCTAAAAAGTAATTTTAAACAGATACTAAGAAATGATTGAACTATCCCTTGAAAACATCCGTCTGAGAGAGTTTACACCAGATGATAAATACCGAATGGCTGAAATTGCCAACAATAAAAAAATTGCCGATAACCTGCGGGATGGGTTTCCGCATCCATATTCGTTAAAAGACGCAGAAGTTTTTATTGATATGTGTTTAAAAATGAGTCCTCCCCAAATTTTTGCCATCGAATACAATGGCATTTATGTTGGAAACATTGGTGTTATTAAAGGTCAGGATGTTTATCGCAAATCGGGCGAAATAGGATACTTTCTGGCTGAACCTTACTGGAATAAAGGCATTATGCCTGTGGCGGTTAACCTTATTTGCGATTATGCCTTCAGCAACCTCGATGTTGTAAGAATTTATACCGGCGTTTTCGATTACAACCCTGCATCGCAACGAGTACTTGAGAAATGTGGATTCACGAAGGAAGCTGTTTTTAAAAACGCCATTTTTAAAAACGGCATCCTATGCAACGAAATCAGATATGCCAAATTAAAATAATGGCACCCCTACTAACAGACAAAAAGCAAAAATGAATTTAGCACAACATTATAACACGCTTTATAACGAATCGCTTAAACTTATAAAAACCGACAATTGCCTTACTGACAATTTAATAGACAACCTAAAAGATAATCGTTATGGATTAACATTGCTGATAAGGTTAAACCAACAAATCAACAATAATATCAATTTATTCCTAAGCGATTTGTCAAAAGCAGAACCTCACCAGTATTATTATCCGTTCCACGACAGGCATATCACAGTTATGTCAATAATTTCCTGTTATGCAGGGTTTCAATTGGAGAATATTCACCTTCAGAACTATATAGATATAATAAAACAATGCTTAACCAATTTAAAGGCCATCCACATAGAGATCAAAGGCATCACCATGTCTTCGTCATGCGTTATGATTCAAGGCTTCCCGTTTGACAATACATTAAATTTATTGCGTAACAACCTGCGAATTGCATTCAAAGATTCAAATCTGCAACAAAGTCTCGACCAGCGTTATTTGCTGCAAACAGCCCATGCCACAGTGGTACGATTCAGAGAACCGCTAACCCAAAAAGACGAGTTTTTAGATTTACTGGATAAATACAGGAACTTTAATTTTGGCTCAATGTCAGCCAATAGTATTGAACTTGTTCACAACGACTGGTATCAGAGAGAAAAAAACACTAAATTGCTATATAGATTTTCTATATAAACATTTTGCTGATACTGATAAAACTCTACTTTGGAAAGAATTAAAACAAGGCTGTGATTTTTTTAACGAAACCAAAAAAACTCCCCGGAATCAAATTTTTAGAAAACGGCAGGCATGAGGTTTCCCGTTAAAAAAAACGGTATATTAATTTCGCATTTTATAATCAATTTTGCTATCTAAACATTGCAATATAATCTTCTTTTATTCAATAAGAAACATAATTTAACACCTGTTTATTTTTATTTATTCTAAACAAAAATCACGATAGAGGTGGTTTTCAGGCCATCATAATCCACAGAGTTTACATACATTTGTTGCGCCCTGCCCATCATCTCAATTGGCGGAAATGAAGCAAATAGAACACGAAGGCATTGTAATAAAATCGCTTAACAATCAAACTACGGTTCGGATTGTGAGCCAGTCGGCCTGTGCATCATGTCATGCAAAATCGGCTTGTACGGCCGCTGATTTGCAAGAGAAACTGATTGAAGTTGAAACAAACGAAATATACAGTCCCGGCCAGCAAGTAATGTTAACAGGCAATCAGGAACTTGGCCTAAAAGCCGCCTGGTGGGCATATGTTCTTCCGGTAGCATTGGTTTTAATTACCCTGATACTATCATTTGCTATTACCCAAAACGAGAATGTTTCCGGATTGCTTGCCCTTTTAATTTTAGTGCCTTATTTTATAATTATTAAACTGGCAGGCAGCATCTTAAAGAAAAAATTTGCATTTAGAATTAAATCCATAAACGAATAACCATTATGAGTGTTGTTCTGATAACCATAATTACTTTAGGCGGCTTAGGATCTTTGGCAGCCGTAATTTTATTTGCCGCTGCTCAAAAATTCAAAGTTTTTGAAGATCCGCGAATCGATCAGGTTGAGGAAGCCTTACCGGCAGCAAATTGCGGAGGATGTGGATTCCCCGGTTGCCGTGCTTTTGCCGAAGCCTTGGTGAAAGCCGATGATATTTCCACTTTAAATTGTCCCGTAGGAGGGACTACAACAATGTCGGCAGTAGCCGGAATTCTTGGAAAAGAAGCAGCCCAGGCCGCTCCTATGGTGGCCGTATTACGCTGTAATGGCAGTTGCGAACATCGCCCCAGATTAAACAATTACCAGGGAGCTACGTCATGCGCAGTAGCTGCAGCTCTTTATGGCGGCGAAACCGGATGCTCTTATGGATGTTATGGCCTTGGCGACTGTGTGGAAGCCTGTAAATTTGATGCCATGTACATGGATCCTGAAACAGGTTTACCGGTAATTATTGAAGATAATTGTGTTGCCTGCGGTGCCTGCGTTAAAGCCTGCCCCAAAAGCATTATCGAACTTCGTAAAAAAGGGCCCAAAAGCCGTAGAATTTTTGTGAGTTGCGTAAACAAAGACAAAGGAGCAGCAGCGAAAAAAGCATGTGCAGTGGCTTGTATTGGTTGCGCCAAGTGTCAGAAAGTTTGCCCGCACGATGCCATTACTGTTGAAAACAACCTGGCATATATTGATTACGATAAGTGTAAACTATGCCGTAAATGTGTGGAGGTTTGTCCTACCAACGCCATTCACGAAATCAACTTTCCTCCCCGTAAACCAAAAACGGAACAGGAAGAAACTGTAAAAGAGACGGCTGAATAGAAATAAGTGGATTGTTCGAAGTCGATAGTAGTTGCTGTTTAAAGACTTCAGTGAACACTGATAACTGAATTTGACCATAAATATAAAGGAGGATTCAACGTGTTAAAGACATTCTCAATAGGCGGGATTCATCCGGCTGAAAATAAAATATCTGCTGCCAGCGCCATCGAAGCATTACCGGTTCCGGCAATGGTTTCGGTGCCCATTTCGCAACATATTGGTGCTCCATCGGAACCTCTGGTTAAAAAAGGCGATGCCGTAAAAGTTGGTCAGGTTATTGCCAAATCATCCGGCTTCGTATCAACCAATATCCATTCACCGGTATCGGGTGTGGTTGATAAAATTGATGACGTGCTGGATGCTTCGGGCTATAAACGCAAAGCCCTTGTTATTAAAACCGAAGGCGACGATTGGGATGAATCCATCGACAGAAGCCCAAATCTGGTTCGGAACATTTCGCTATCATCTGAAGAAATTATCAAGAAAATAGGTGAAGCAGGCATAGTAGGTTTGGGTGGTGCTACCTTTCCGGCACATGTAAAACTGTCGCCTCCTCCCGGTAAGAAATGCGATATTCTTATTATCAATGGTGTTGAATGCGAACCATATCTCACCAGCGACCATAGGTTAATGCTTGAAAAAGGTGAAGAGATTTTGGTGGGAACAACCATTCTCATGAAAGCTCTTAAAGTTGATAAAGCTGTTATTGGTATTGAAAATAATAAAAAAGATGCCATTGAACATCTTAAAAATCTTGCCACAGCCTACGATGGAATTTCCATTCAGCCTTTAAAGGTTCAGTACCCACAGGGTGGAGAAAAACAACTTATTGACGCCTGTATCAAACGTCAGGTTCCATCGGGCAAACTCCCCATCGAAGTTGGTGCCGTGGTTCAGAATGTTGGAACCGCCTTTGCTGTTTATGAAGCCGTACAAAAAAACAAACCACTTTTTGAAAGGGTGGTAACCGTTACAGGTGTTTCGCTAAAAAAGCCATCTAATTTTTTAGTTCGTATTGGAACTCCTATTGCAACATTAATAGAAGCTGCTGGTGGATTGCCTGATGACACAGCCAAAATTGTGGGCGGTGGCCCAATGATGGGTAAAGCGCTTTCATCGGCCGAAGTGCCTGTTACCAAAGGAAGTTCGGGTATTTTATTGCTCCCTGCCGAAAAAACCAGCCGCAAACCTGTTGAAAACTGTATTCGATGCTCAAAATGCGTTTCGGTTTGCCCAATGGGCCTATCGCCCTATTTATTGATGAGCCTGGCACAAAAAGCTATCTGGGACAGGGCGGAAGAAGAAAAAATTATGGATTGCATAGAATGTGGTTCATGCAGTTTTACATGTCCTTCGTCGCGGCCACTGCTCGATTATATTCGTTTGGGTAAAGCCAAAGTTGGACAAATTATGCGTACCCGTACCAAGTAATTCTGTCATAAATACATTTGAATAATAGAAAATCTGATATGAACAGACTCATCGTTTCACCATCCCCGCACATCCACAGTGGCGACTCTGTGAAGAAAAGCATGTATGGGGTTATTATTGCCCTGATGCCTGCCTTGGCAGCATCGCTCTGGTATTTTGGACTGGGAGCACTTATAGTGACACTTACGGCTATTGCAGCATGTATGTTCTTTGAATTTGTTATTCAAAAATACCTGCTTAAAACCACCACATCCATTACCGATGGCTCCGCAGCAGTAACAGGGTTGTTACTGGCTTTTAACCTGCCCTCCAATTTACCAATTGGCATAATCATAGTTGGAGCAGCAGTTGCCATAGGTATAGGAAAAATGTCGTTCGGTGGATTGGGCAAAAACCCGTTTAATCCAGCTCTTGTTGGTCGTGTATTCTTATTAATATCCTTTCCGGTACAAATGACCAGTTGGCCGTTGCCTATAGTATCTGCCAGTTCGTATTTAGATGCCTCCACTGGAGCAACCCCGCTATCTATGCTTCGCGAAGGGTTAGCAATGGGTAAAACCGCTCCTGAAATAATGTCTCAATTTCCATCATATATTGATTTTTTAGTAGGAAACAGAGGTGGTTCAGCCGGTGAAATGGCAGGGATTGCTCTGGTATTAGGCCTTGCATTTATGTTATACAGAAAAATAATTACCTGGCATATACCAGTTGCAGTACTAGGTTCAATTTACATTTTCACTGGGATTTTAAACCTATCTAATCCTTTAGAATTTGCTCCTCCAATTTTTCACCTGTTAACCGGAGGAGTGCTGCTTGGAGCTATTTACATGGCAACCGATTATGCCAGCTCTCCCATGTCAAAAAACGGCATGTTACTATATGGGGTAGGAATTGGCGTTATCACCGTATTAATAAGGGTTTACGGAGCCTACCCGGAAGGGATATCGTTCGCCATACTTATAATGAACGCCTTTACACCACTTATAGATAAATACATAAAGCCAAAAAGGTTTGGCGAACAAGTGGCAAAACAATAAACCGAATACTCAAAAAAGATATTAACAATGGGCAAACGCGCATCCACACTACCCAACATGGTACTTACCCTGCTTGTAATAACAGCTATTTCGGGTAGTTCGCTGGGTTTTGTATATCAGTTAACCAAAGAGCCAATTGCGGCTGCCAGGCTTAAAAAACAGCAGGAAGCCATTAAGGAAGTAGTGCCCGGATTCGATAACGACCCCGGCAGCGAAATGTACGAGCTTACTTCGGCCGAAAACTTTGTTTTAAAAGTTTTCCCTGCAAAAAAAGAGGGGCAATTGATTGGGGTGGCCATCGAAAGTATTACCAATAAGGGTTTTAGCGGCGAAATAAAAGTAATGGTAGGCATGAAACCTGATGGAACCATCATCAACTATAAAGTTCTGGAGCATAAAGAAACCCCCGGACTGGGAACAAAAATGGCCGATTGGTTTAAAACCGACAAGGGAAACCAGAGTATTCTGGAGAAACATCCGGGGAAAAACAAACTTACGGTTGTAAAAGATGGCGGTGAAGTGGATGCCATAACAGCAGCTACCATCAGCTCAAGAGCTTTTTTGCATGCCATTGAAGTTGCTTATACCACCTATACAAAAAATGCTGATGCTGCAACATCGGCCACCACTCAAACAAAATACGAGGAAGGAGAAGAACAATGAACCAGTGGAAAAATTTTTCGAAAGGATTCTTTAAAGAGAATGCCATTTTCTCCCTTTTGCTGGGTATGTGTCCCACACTGGGAGTTACATCATCGGCCGAAAACGGACTGGGAATGGGATTGGCTACTACCTTTGTATTGGTTATGGCCAATTTGGTGGTATCGGTGGTTAAAGATTTTATTCCTGACAAGGTCAGGATTCCTGCCTTTATTTTAATCATTGCCACGTTTGTTACCATAGTGGAAATGATTATGCAGGCTTATGTTCCCGCCCTTTTTGAATCGCTGGGGCTTTTTATCCCTTTAATTGTTGTGAACTGTTTGGTGCTTGGACGTGCTGAAGCTTTTGCCTCAAAAAACAATGTTTTTTCATCCATTATAGATGGGGCCGGCATGGGATTAGGTTTTGCCATGGCATTAACAATGCTGGGCAGTATTCGTGAGATATTGGGAAGTGGCAAAATATTTGGCATTACACTCTATCCTGAAGATTACGGCATGCTGGTATTTGTTTTGGCTCCGGGTGCATTTATTGCCCTGGGCTACCTTATTGCCCTTATTAACCGGTTAAAAAAAGCTTAAGGAGGACTTAAAATGAGTTATTTTATCATTATTATATCGGCCATCTTTGTAAACAATGTGGTATTGGCACAATTCCTTGGAATTTGTCCGTTTCTGGGTGTTTCAAAGAAAATTTCCACCGGAATAGGTATGACCGGTGCTGTAACTTTTGTAATGGTTATTGCTACCATTTTCACTTATTTTATTCAGAAGCTGGTTTTGGTTCCTTTTGGAATTACCTATTTGCAAACCATTTCGTTTATTCTGGTTATTGCATCATTGGTTCAATTGGTAGAGATAGTGCTTAAAAAAGTTAGTCCGCCGCTTTATCAGGCATTAGGTGTTTTTCTGCCACTAATAACCACCAACTGTGCCATTTTGGGGGTTGCTATTATGACAGTGAGTAAAAACTACAACCTGGTAGAAGCCGTTGTGTTTTCTGCAGCCACAGCCATTGGTTTTGGCGTGGCGCTGGTTTCATTTGCAGGCATTCGTGAGCAACTCGACCTGGTTGATTTGCCCAAAGGCATGCAGGGAGCGCCAATAGCTTTGGTGATTGCCGGAATTCTGGCTTTAGCTTTTATGGGTTTTGCAGGATTGGTTTAGGATTTCTATTCCACCCTGCAAATAATAACCACCGGATTTTTGCCGTATTTTTTAGCACACTTCGGACAAGTGGTGTACCACATAAACCATTTTTTTATGGAGAGACCCTTTGCGATTACTTTTTCTTCATAATCTTTACACCATTTTTCAGTATCCTTAAACGGGCCTTCGTAAACCCGGGCATAATAGTGTCCGCTTAAGGCCACTTCTTCGGCATTGGGAATAAACTGGTCAACAGCCAGATAAATATCCATATTCCATTTCGAGGTGTGGTCAGACAGGCATAAATTATCCGGAACAGAACCAAAAGCACCCTCAACCTTTTTCATCATTCGCGTAATAACCCTGCCAAAGTTTAAAGGCATGTAAAAAAAGGTACAAACTTTATCTTTGATAAACCTTTTTCCTTCCCAGATAAAAGATTTATCGTGCCAATCAGTTTCATTGAATTCAGGACAACAGATGGGTTCATTGTTTTTAGCAGATTCCATGGTGTTAATTTTTAAGCAAAGTTGAGATTCAATTTGCTAAATGTCAAACATTTCACCCGTGAATAATTTGTTTTTTATTGGTCGGATTGCTTTCCGCTCTGCGGAACAGGTTTGTTGGTCTATGACGGAAGCTCGTTTCATCAATCAATTTTGTAATCAGATGGTGGCATTCCAAACCTGGCTTTAAAACTTTTTGAAAAGCTCGACAGGCTTGAGAAACCAACAGCATACATCACTTCCGTAATATTACCTTCATTGTTTTCAATCATACTGGCCGCTTTCTTCATCCGATAATTCAAAATAATCTCTTTGGTTGAATGCCCGGTAATTTCTTTTAATTTCCGGTATAAATGGGTTGCACTCATGCCCATCTCGTCACCAATCATTTCAACCGAGAGTGATGGGTTTGACAGATTATTCTCAATAATGGTTATTACTTTACCAACAAACAAATCGTCAGCATTTGGGGAGATATTGGTATTGCTGACCGGATTGATTAATATTTCCTTTCTGATATGCCCTGCCAATTGTTCATCGCGTCTCAGAAGTCTCTGAATACAGGATTTTAAATATTCAATATCGAAAGGTTTGGTGATATACATATCAGCTCCTTTATTCATACCTTCAGTCATTTGCATATCTAAACTTTTGGCCGTAAGCAAAATAACAGGAATGTGAGCTGTAATTTTATTCCCCTTAATGTGCTCACACACTTCAAAACCATCCATTACCGGCATCATAATATCCGAAATAACCACATGCGGTCTGATTCTCTCAAATAATTCCAAACCTTCCTTACCGTTCTTGGCACAATACACCTGATACATACCTTTCATATTCAGCTCAATAAACTCAAGAATATCATCGTTATCGTCGATAAACAAAAGTCGTTTGGCCGATGGCGCTGTATTTTGTGTAAGCACCTTTTTATGATGCTCCTGTATCGTTTGAAAGTTGTTTTGATAGGTGCTTTCCGATATTTCACGCTGTATGGTAATTGGTATTTGTAGCGTAAAAGTGCTGCCATTATTGGGTTCGCTATCAACGAGGATAGTGCCGTTGTGCAATTTGGCATATTCCATGGCTAAAGTAAGACCAATGCCGGAACCAACTTTAAGCGATTTGCTTTGGGGAGTTTGGTAAAATTGCTCGAAAATAAACGGAATATCCTCGCCGGAAATACCAATGCCTGAATCCTTTATGCTAATGGTAACAGCCTGGTTATTATCATCCAACCAAATTGTTTTAATTTCCAATTTTATGCTGCCACCATAAGGTGAGTATTTGAAAGCGTTGGATAGCAGGTTAAAAACGATGGCTTCAATTTTTTCTGCATCAACTTCGATAAATATTTCACTTTCCGCACTTGTGAACGAATATGCTATTTCGTGTCGTGCTGCCATATCATCAAAAGAAATAAAAACATCGTGGCAGAACTGCACAATATTTATCGTATTCAGATTGAGTTCCAATCCCGAAGCTTCAATTTTTCGGAAATCGAGCAGTTGATTAACCAATTTGTAAAGCCGTTGCGCGTTGCGTCCGGCCAAACGCAGCATTTTCTCATAGGCAGCATCAGAAACCGGTTTCTTTAATAATTCCTGTATGGGAGGAAGAATCAGACTTAATGGCGTTCTAAACTCATGAGATATATTGGTAAAAAACTGAATTTTTGCCTGGTACAACGATTCCTTGTGCTGATTTTCGAGTTTTACAATGTTTAATTCGTTCCGAAGTCGTTGTCGGTAACTGTAAATTCGGAAAATAAAATAGGTAAGCAACACCAAAACAAGAAAGTACATAACCAGAAAACCTTTACTCAGCCAAATGGGTGGCAATATGCGAATTTGTACGGCGCGAACATTGCTCCAAATACCCAAATGGTTTGTTCCTTTCACTTCAAACCAGTACTCGCCGGGTTTTAAATTAGAGAATACTGCAAAGTTTTTTATGCCGGATGTATTTTGCCACGCCTCCTGTAAAGGCAATAACCGATAACTGAATTGCGACTCGTGGGGAAATAAAAAATCGAGGGTAGAAAACTCAAAAGTGATGGAACTTTGATGGTGTTTAAGCTTTAAACTTTCAGAGAAAGCTATATCGTTTTTAATAATGGACGAACTATCGGATGGAATGACCGGTTGGTTATTGACAAATATACCCGAAAGCAAAACCCCGGGGCCCTTATCCGAAACTATCATCTGCGACGGGTCCACTTCAATATAACCATTATCACCACCAAATAGTACCTTGCCATCTGGTAAACGGGCATTACAATAATGATAAAAACCTCTTAATGGGGAATTTATATTTACAGGTACTGTATAGTACTGATGATTGTTGGTGTTAATTTTAAGAATTGAATTGCGCGATGTGGCCCAAACATTTCCGGCCTGATCTTCAACCAGATTTATTAATTTCTGAGAACGACCAATGTTTATGCCAATCTTTAGCAGTGAGTCGATAGCCGGATAATACCCTATCAGCAAATTTTCCGAGCCAATCCATATTTGTCCGTTACTACCGGCAACCATTCCGGTAATGTCTTTATTACCCAACACTTTATTCACGGCCACTATGGCATTTTTCTGCAAACGTTGTCCGTCAATCTGCCAGAAACTGTTTCGGCTACCATAAAACACCTGATTGCCAAGCGTAATAAAACGTCCATCGCCGTCCCTGTCAACCAAAATAAATTTCATACTTTCAGGATAATTGTCATCCCATTGAACTTTAAACAAACCGCCTTCCCATGCACTTACCCAAAAGGTACCATCATCCTGCTTAGCAAATCCGCTGATATAATTCGACTGCAGACCATTTTGCATATTAGCGGTAACAGCCAGCATTTGCCGGGTAAAAGGATTCCAGATATTAATGCCTCCGGCAGTTCCAATCCAGATGCGGCCTTGGTTATCTTCTTCAAGGGCATACACGTTATCCAGTAAAATTCGCTGATTAACCGGCGAAGTGGTTGAAAAAGCAGTTCTCTGGCCAGTTACCGGATTTTTACAGATAACACCATGAATGGTGGCCATCCAAATATTCCCTGACCTGTCAACAATAATATCTTTAATCTGATTGCCAATACGCGGGTTGGCGAAAGAGAAATACTCCTCGTGCATGCGATGATACTGACGGCTGTTGTCGACAATACTTACGCCGCCCGATGTAATAAGCCACAAGCGCTGCTCGCTATCTTCAAAAATTTCCCATATTACATTACTGGCCACCGTATTGTTTATGAGCGGGTCGTGATAAAAATGAGTGGCTTTATGGGTTTCAGTATTAAAAATATTCAGGCCAAAATCAGTACCAAGCCATAATAATGAATCATTTTGCCGATATATGCATTTAACCACTTCATTACTTAGGTTGGTATTGGCAACATTCCACAAATTGTACGCACCATTATTGGTGTTGAATAAAGCTAAACCCGTTTCGGTTCCAACCCATAAAAGAGTATCATTTTGTGCATCAAAAGGAAATATGGAACATATCAGGTTGTTAGCGAGTAAAGGCTTATAATTTCCTTTCACATTAAAGGCAGAGAATTCACCCTGCCTGAACCGGTTGATACCATTATAGGTTCCAATCCAGATATCACCATTACTGGATTCATAAAAACTGCGTATTGTATTATGGCTTAGAGCACTGTTGGCACTGTTATAATAAACAAACTCGTCGTTATTTTTGTAATAAACCAAAAGACCATTGGAAGTACCAATCCAAATGTTCCCCTTTTTATCTTTTAGCAGCGTTCTGATAACCTTGTTTTGCCCGGTATTGATACGTGTAACCTTAAACGTCCGAACATTAATTTTACAAAGCCCATCCCAGGTACCCACCCAAATATCATCATCATCGTTAAGCAGCGAACTGATGTTGTTGGAAGATATGGAACCCGGTGTGTTATTATTCTGAAATTGAATCATTTTATAACCATCGTACCGGCAAAGGCCCTCCTGTGTGCCAATCCATATAAATCCATAGTTATCCTGTACAATGGAATTTGTTACGTTGGAACCCAACCCTTTATCGATGGTTAAATTTGTAAAAAACAGAGGCGATGCCCACAGGAAGAGACCCTGCAAGAAACAACTTACAAGAAATATAAACCTTAATATCAACCTGTTAATACACTTGGGCATATTTTATATTGGTAAAACTGATGATTCCATTAATACAATTAGCACCCTCCATGATTGTAGGTTAAAATTAAATATTTTTTACATATTAAATTAGCCATGTAAGATTCAAATAAAAATTCGTAAGAAAATAACAAATTATTATTTATTTGATTAACTGCTTTTTATGTAATCAATACAATAAAAAGACACAATTTGTACGATTTAAACAACTATTTGTACGATTTTACCAATAACATTTTTTAAGGCTTTTTTACCTTTGAGTTGGTTCAATTAAACCATTACACACAGGCTGATATTGACGGCCATTATTATGCGCTGCCTGCCTGTTGATTGTTTCTTAAATATTAAAATATGAGGACTATAAATTTGAATTCTTTTCTTGCAGCTTTGCTTATTTTAGGCATGATGGCCTGTTCGTGCAGTAAAAACGACAACCAGGAACCGGAGCCGGAGCCAGTACCCATTAGTGGCTTTTACTTTGGAGCTGATTTGTCGTATGTTAACCAGGTTGAAGATAAAGGAGGCATATACAAAGAAAATAATCTTCAAACAGACCCCTTTACCACATTTAAGAAACATGGCGTCAATTTAGTTCGATTGCGTTTGTGGAATAATCCTTCGTGGGTAAAGGAAATTTATGGCTCATCGTCGGTGCTTTACAGCGGTTACGAAGATGTTGAAAAAAGCATACAAAGAGCTAAAAATGCCGGCATGGAAGTTTTACTCGATTTTCATTATTCCGATACATGGGCCGACCCCGGCAAACAAAAGGTTCCCGAACTCTGGAAAAACATTACTGATATTAATGTGTTATGCGACTCGGTGTACAATTACACCTATAAAATTCTTAATCAGCTTCATGCAAAAAACCTGCTTCCACAAATGGTTCAAATTGGCAATGAAACCAATTGTGGAATGATGATTACGGACACTAATGCTGGTTTCCCAAATTTGAATGTATGTAACGGAAACTGGGTTAACATGGGAAAAGTTTTAAATGCAGCTATTGATGCTGTTAAAAAAATCGATAGCGAAACCGGTTCAAGCATAAAAATAGCTTTACATGTGGCCGACCCCAAAAACCTAGACTGGTGGATGGGCGATGTAATTAATAAAGGTAAAGTTACCCGTTTCGATATTATGGGGTTCTCGTACTATCATATTTGGCACACAACTGTTAAGTTCGATGATTTAACTGCCACCATTAAAAATCTGAAATCAAAGTACAACAAAGACCTGATGGTGCTGGAAACCGCCTACCCTTTTACCACTGCCAATAATGACAATTATCCAAATATTTACTTTAATCAGACCCCTATTCAGAATTTTCCATACACAGTTGAGGGTCAGAAACAATTTTTAATAACACTCACTCAAAAAATGATTGATGCAGGTGCCATAGGGGTGATTTACTGGGAACCAGCATGGATAACGTCAAACATGACCGATTTGTGGAATACTGGTTCTGCCTGGGAAAACTGTGCCTTTTTCAACTTTTCAGGAAATCTGACCGAGGCCGTTGATTTTATGAAGCATCCTTATACATCAAAATAATTTATTCGAAATCAAGACAATTACATAAAACAGATTCAAATGAAGTTACTGATTCCTTTTTTGCTTGTATTGGCCGTTTACACTTCCTGTAACCCACCATCGGGCAATAGCACTGTTGTGAACCGCGAAACCCTGTTTAACGACGATTGGGAGTTTATTAAAGACGTAGATTCAACACTTGTTTTTAACAATAATGTTGATTGGGAAAAAATATCACTTCCACACACTGCGCAAATTGAACCTTTAGTAATTAAAGACCGGCAATGGATGGGCAATTGCTTCTATAAAAAAGAATTTACAGTTGATTCGTCATTGCAAGGAAAGCATATTGCTCTAAATTTTGAAGGAGCAATGCAGGTGGCCGAAATTTTCCTGAATGGAAACCATATTTATACAAACTATGGTGGTTATCTGCCATTTTATATTCCCATTGATGAGCTTATTGATTACACCAAACCAAATGCAATTATAGTTAAGCTTAATAATGAAGATAATCCCCAGGTGCCGCCCGGGAAACCTATTGATGACCTTGATTTTAATATCTTTAGTGGTATTTACCGTAATGTTTGGTTCATTGTTAAAGATAAACTGCATATTTCTGACCCAATTGGAGCCAACAGAGCAGCCGGTGGTGGTATTTTTGTAAGCTTTCAGGATGTAACCAGCCAAAAAGCCACCATACTGGTTCAGGTTGATGCAGAGAACCAATATCCGGAGAATAAAGAAGCTGAAATAAAACTCACCCTTCGTGATAAAACAGGTAAAATCGTAAAAAGAGAAATTTCACCGATTGCCTCATTGCCATCCAACACCTATCATCAATTCAAATTCTCATTTGAAGTTTACCAACCGGAATTATGGTCACCATCGTCGCCAAACTTATATACCATTGAAGTCGAACTACTAAGCAATGGAGTTTTAATCGATGCAACCAATGAACGAATTGGAATTCGCACCTTCAGTTTTACTGCACAAGGATTTGAACTCAATGGCCAACCGCTTTATCTCCGTGGAACCAACCGCCATCAGGAATATCCCTATATTGGTTACGCTCTTTCGGATAATGCCAATTACCGCGATGCTTATAAAATAAGAGAAGCCGGATTTAATTTTGTTCGGTTATCGCATTATCCTCACTCAAAATCGTTTATGAATGCCTGCGATGAACTTGGGCTTTTAACTATGAACGCAATTCCTGGCTGGCAATTCATAGGCGATTCCATCTTTCAGGTAAATGCTTTAAATGATGTACGAAAAATGGTTCGCCGCGACCGCAACCATGCCAGCGTTATTCTTTGGGAAGCCTCGCTAAACGAAACGCGCATGCCCGATGAGTTTATCCAGAATGCCCACAACGCGGTTCATGAAGAATATCCACAGGGCGATGCATACACCTGCGGATGGGTTGAGAAAACTTATGATGTGTTTATTCCGGCGCGCCAGCACTCCAAACCACCTCATTACTGGAAACATTACGATAAAAAACCAATTTTAATTGCCGAATATGGCGATTGGGAATACTATGCCCACAATGCCGGTTTCAACCAAACAGCTTTTAAAGATTTAACACCCGATGAAAGAAACTCCCGACAATTAAGAGGTTTCGGACAAAAAAGATTAAACCAACAAGCGCTCAATTATCAGGAGGCACACAACAGCAATTTAAAAGGTTCACCAGCCGGCGATGCCAATTGGCTCATGTACGACTATAACCGTGGCTATGCTCCCGATTTGGAAGCTTCGGGCATAATGGACATATTCCGATTACCAAAATTCGCATTTTACTTTTATAAAAGTCAGGCAAAACCGGGCGAATCTTCGCAGCCCGAATTCAATAATCCCTTTGTTGAAATTGCAAACTATTATAACGACCCATCATTTCTGGACGTTAAAGTTTATAGTAATTGCGAAGAAGTTGAATTATTTATAAACGGACAGTCGGTTGGTCGCCAAAAACCCGATGATGACGTAAACACCACCCATCTTGTTAGTCCTCCATTCACATTCAGTCTCAACAGTTTTATACCTGGCAAACTCACTGCAAAAGGTTTCATCAAAGGAGAAATGGCAGCTACCTCAACACGCAAAACGCCAGGGCAGGCTGCATCCATTAAACTTTGGACAGATGAGAGCAACCGCCCACTTCAAAAAGGGGTTAACGATATGGTTTTTCTTTATGCAGCCATTATTGACGAATCCGGAACCATTGTTCCCGATACTTCGGCCAGTGTTACCTTTCATGTTACTGGTGATGCAGAACTCATTGGAATGAATCCGATGGATGCTGAAGCGGGAATAGCATCTATACTTCTAAAAGCCGGAAAAACCGGTGGGACCATCGCTATCACAGCCATTTCGAACGGTTTAAAACAAGGTGAAATGAAACTACTCATAAAGTAGATCTAATAATTGATTTACTGATATATAGCACTCAGAAGAGCATTCTGAGAGGCCATACTTACACCCTAATTGAAACAATTTTATAAGCTTAAATTTCTTGTTTGTTAATCCAAATTCAACCAAATGGAAAACTATGTAATCAAGATTAAATGGCTGAGCGCCATAATATTGATGTTAAGCGTTCCTTTAACATCATTGGCTCAGCAACGTCTGGTAACAGGCATTGTGCTGGAATCCCAGTCCAATGAACCCATTCCCGGCGCCACCATTGCCATAAAAGGTACCCAAAGGGGTGCGGTTACTGCTTTGGATGGCACTTTCTCATTACAGGCAGCTAATACTGATACACTGCTCATTTCATCCGTAGGCTTTGAAACTCAAACCATCCCGGTTGGAAGCAACACCAACATCCGGGTAGCATTAAAACCTCAGGTAATAAGCTTTCAGGAAGTGGTAGTAATCGGCTATGGGCAGGTTCGACGCGAAGATGCTACCGGAGCCATTGTTTCGGTAAGTACCAAGGATTTTAACCGCGGAGCAATTACATCGCCACAGGAGTTAATAACCGGTAAAGCATCGGGTGTGCAAATTACAACCGCTGGTGGTGCTCCGGGTAGCGGCGCAACAATTCGTATCAGAGGAGGTTCGTCCTTATCGGCCAGCAACGACCCTCTGTTTGTTATAGATGGCGTACCGGTTGATAACGATGGCGTTTCAGGCATGCGCAATCCTTTAAGCACCATCAACCCCAACGATATTGAATCGTTTACCATTTTAAAAGATGCTTCGGCCACTGCTATTTATGGCTCAAGGGCTTCGAACGGTGTCATAATAATTACAACCAAATCGGGTGCCAAAGGTGCTTTTAAGGTTTCTTATGATATGAATGTCTCTGTAGGAATAAAAACCAATCAGATTGATGTTTTGAATGCCGATGAATATCGCGAACTGATTTATTCGAGGTATGGCGAAAACTCAAATGCAGCAGCACTATTAGGGAATTCAAAAACCAACTGGCAGGATATGATTTTTCAAACGGCCGTTGGACAAGACCACAATTTTAGCTTTTCAGGATCCCAATTCAATACACCTTTCCGCATTTCTTTGGGTTATTCTGACCAATCAGGGTTGCTTAAAACCTCGTCGATGAAACGATACACCGGTGCACTTAACCTCAGCCCTTCCTTCTTCGACAATCACTTGAAATTTAACCTGAACCTGAAAGGAATGTTTATTAAAAACCGTTTTGCGCCCACCGGAGCCATCGGTAATGCCATTTTGTACGACCCTACCAAGCCGGTTAGAGACAATACAAGCATTTATGGAGGCTATACCACCTGGATGGATGGCGATAAACCTGCCAGCTTTTCGCCGGTAAACCCTGTGGCACAATTGCATCAACGACACGATGAATCGGAAGTTTGGAGAAGCATTGGTAGCGCTAAAATTGACTATAAGTTTCATTTTCTGCCCGATTTAAATGCTACTCTAAATCTTGGATACGATTATTCTTCAACCGATGGGTCGGTTTACATACCTGTTAAGGCTGCATTTGCTTACCGTAAGGCTGCCGATGGAACCGACCAAAGCGGCGAGGACAGAGTTTATACACAGGATAAAAAGAATAAACTGCTCGATTTTTATCTGAACTACAATAAAAATCTGCCATCGCTTCAAAGTAAAATTGATGTTATGGCCGGCTATTCGTGGCAGCATTTCTGGCGCGAAGATTATGTAAATGCCACCAGCGTTAACGGAACTTATATTATTGCACCCGAGCAGACATTACCAACCGAAAATTACTTAGTGTCGTTTTTTGGACGGATGAATTATGCTTACCGCGATAAATACCTGTTAACCTTTACACTGCGTCAGGATGGCACTTCAAGATTTTCGGAAGACAACAGATGGGGATTGTTTCCATCGTTGGCAGCTGCATGGCGAATCAATCAGGAGAAATTTCTGGTTAACTCAAATTTGGTATCCAACTTGCGCCTCAGATTAGGCTATGGCGTTACAGGTCAGCAATATATAACCAGCGATAACTATCCATATCTGGCCCGTTACAGCTATAGTTTGTCAACAGCACGTTATCTTTTTGGCGACCGCTGGGTTACCATGGCACGCCCTGCCGGTTACGATGCCAATTTAAAATGGGAAGAAACAACCACTGCCAATCTGGGAATTGATTTTGGTTTCTTAAACGAAAGAATCAATGGCTCTATTGAACTTTATAAAAGAAAAACTTCCGATTTGATTAATGAAATTCCGGTTGCTGCCGGAACCAACTTCACCAACATTTTGCTAACAAACGTTGGAAACCTCGAAAACAAAGGCGTTGAGTTCAATATAAACGTGCGCCCCATTGTTTCAAACAATTTGTTTTGGGAAGTAGGTTTTAACGTTACAAAAAATGTAAATAAAATAACCAAACTAACGGCGGTTGAAGATCCATCCTACCAGGGTGCTGTAACGGGATTAATTTCGGGCGGAACTGGGAACTATGCCAAAATTAACAGCGTTGGCAAACCGGCAAACTCATTCTTTGTTTATCAGCAAGCTTATGATCAACAAGGAAAACCAGTGGCCGGACTTTATGTTGACCGCGATGGCGACGGCGAAATAACCATCGAAGATAAATACCATTTTAAATCGTCGGCCCCGGATATTATAATGGGACTCTCATCAAGGATAGAATATAAAAACTGGGATTTTGCTTTCACATCGAGAGCCAGCATTGGCAACCATGTTTATAACGATTTTGAAGCCAGCAATGCCAATTTCCAATACACCTACAGCTCAACCTATCTGTTGAATGTTCCCAAAAGTGTAATGAAAACCAACTTTGAGTCGCAACAACTCTTAAGCGATTATTATGTTCGCGATGCCTCATTTTTTAAGCTGGATAACGTATCTGCCGGTTATAGTTTCAGCAGTCCGTTTGGAATAAAATCAAAACTCAGATGCTCTTTTACCGTTCAGAATGCATTGACTATTACCGATTACAAAGGCCTCGACCCTGAAGTATTCAACGGCATGGACATTAACGTTTATCCGCGTCCCACCACTTTCATTATGGGCTTAAATCTGGAATTTTAAAACAGAAGAAAAATGAAAAGAAAAAATATAACAAAGCTTATAGCCTTTACATGTGGCATTTGGTTGCTCACATCGTGCATCAACGACCTTGATACCGTGCCACTCGATAAAAATATCATCACATCGGCTACCATATACAACAAAGCAGAATCGTACGAACAGGTTCTGGCAAAAATTTACGGTGGATTATCGTTAACCGGACAAACCGGGCCACACGGTAACCAAGATGTACTTGGCATCGACGAAGGTGCATCAAACTACATCAGAGCTTATTGGTATATGCAGGATATAACTACAGAAATGGCGCTTTGGATATGGAACGACCCAGGTATTCCCCAACTGCAGACCAACCTGTGGACTCCATCCAATGAGGTAAGCCTTGGTATGTATTCCCGCATCTATTATCAAATTGCACTGGCCAATGAGTTTATCCGCGAGTCAGCTCCCGAAAAACTCAGCGAACGAGGGTTCAGTGAGCAACAAAAATCAACCATTGCTTTATACAGAGCTGAGGCAAGATTATTACGAGCCCTCAGTTATTACCATGCGCTCGATTTTTATGGAAGCGTTCCATTTGTAACCGAAAAAGATAAAGTAGGTGCCTTTTTACCTCCACAAATCTCGAAAGCAGATTTATTTACCTATATAGAAAATGAATTAACCGAACTGGAGGAGTTGCTGGCTCAACCCTTAACCAATGTTTATGGACGAATCGACAGAGCTTCTGCCTGGATGCTTCTAGCCAAACTCTATCTCAATGCAAAGGTTTATATAAATACAGATAAATACACTGAAGCTATTGCCTACTGCAAAAAAATCATCAACTCAGCTTACGAGTTAGAGCCCGATTATCAAAAACTGTTTTTGGCCGATAACCACAATGCCAAAGGCATTATTTTTCCGGTGGTGGCAGATGGTATTAACGCACAGAGTTGGGGTGGTGTAACAATGATTGCATGCTCATCGTGGGCATCGGATATGAACCCATCTGATTATGGTATTAATGCCTGGGGTGGCAACAGGGCCCGCAAGCAACTGATTGATAAATTCCCCGACATAACAGGTGCCACAGACAAACGACCCATGTTTTACACCTCAGGAAGAACCAAAACCACCGACGAAATATCGGAATTTAAAAACGGCTATTCGGTTATGAAATACAAAAACATAACTTCTACCGGACAAAAAGGGTCAAATATTGAACACCTTGATATTGATTTTCCATTGTTCCGTATGGCCGATGCTTACCTTATGCTGGCCGAAGCGTATTTGAGAGGCGGCGCAGGAGCTACCCAGCAGGAAGCCCTTAATGCAGTAAATGCGGTTCGCGACAGAGCTTTTGGCAACACCACCGGCAGAATTACTGTTTCAGAACTAACTCTTGATTTTATATTGGATGAACGTGCCCGGGAATTTTATTGGGAAGGATACCGACGCTCTGATTTGGTTCGCTTTGGAAAATTCACAAGTGGCGACTATCTGTGGGAATGGAAAGGTGGCGTATTTGAAGGCAAACCGCTCGATAACAAATACAACCATTTCCCGATTCCGGCATCCGACATGGCTGCAAATCCAAATTTAAAACAGGATGGTTATTGATTTAATCCATTCGAACAGACAAACGATAAAAACTGAACAGATGAAGCATACTTTCATTTATTACATTCTGTTAATGATTACATTAATGGCATGTTCCGACCGCGAAACTGTTAAAATGGGCGAAACAACCTCCCCCATTCTGACATCAGCGAATGCAGGTACCGACTTTGAAATTACCGAGAATAATCTGGATGGCGTTTTCAGCAATTTTACATGGTCGGCTGCCGACTTCGGATTTCAGTCGGCCAAACCCGAATATAACCTTAAAATGGATTTAGCCGGCAGTAATTTTCAAAATGCCATATCGCTTGGTATCACTAAAGAAAACAGTTTGCAGGTGATGAATTCAAAAATCAATCTGAATCTGTTAAAACTAGGTATTGTGCCGGGCCAAAAAGCCAACGTTCAGTTTCGGTTATTTGCAACCATTCATAAGGATGTTAATGCTGTATCAAATATTGTGGCGGTTAATATTACGCCGGTTGAAGTTGTTATTGAATACCCAAAACTCTATGTTACCGGCGACCACAACGGCTGGAACTTCAACGAATCCGCTCTTATTTACTCCATAAAAAGTAACGATATTTATGAAGGTTATATTTATATGGACAATGGCGCCAGCTGGTCGAAATACAAATTATCCTACCAACCAAACTGGGACAGTGCCGATGCCATTATTGGAGACCCTGACGGCAGCGGCACATCGGGAACACTGCAAATAGGTAACTGGGGTGGTAACAATATCAATGTTACTCAGGGGCCGGGTTACTATAGAATTATTGCCAATTTGGTTAATTTAACCTATTCAAATACCAAAACCGAATGGGCGATAACCGGCGATTTCAATGGCTGGTCGTTTGCCGATATGACTTTCGACCTGCCGGGTGAAACCTGGTCGATAACAACAGATATGGCCGCAGGCGGGTTTAAATTTATAGCCAATCACGATTGGGGAATAATGCTTGGAGATGAAGAACCTGATGGCAACCTCGATCCGGGTACCAATCATAACAACATTCAAATTGCTGAGAATGGCAATTATACCATTATTCTCAATTTGAGCAAAGCACCTTATACATATACCATTACTAAAAATTAACTAACCCAATGTAGGATATCAGTGTTAACCTGGTGGTTTTTAAGCAATATTTAAATTCCACCAGGGAAACACTGATGTTGTTTTAATTGCATATAACTAATACTCTATAATTGCACTATAATTGATACATTGTAAATCCTCTTTTTTCAAAATACTTCTCCATAATTATTGCGATGATTATTATTACCGGTAAACTCAGGATTGTTCGCAGCAACGAAAACTTGAGTCCCAGAAAACCTGTTTCAAAAGCCAGCATTGGAATTTTCATGGTGCAAAAAGCCCCAAGATATATGAATATATTTCGAACTCCGGTTCCTTTTTTCCAAAGTAAATAGGCCACAGGGAAAGCGCCATAAAGTGGACCAGCCTGAGCCATCGACATTAAAACTACCAAAACAATTCCTTTAATTCCCGAGCTTTTACCTATGTGCTTCTCAACCTTTTCTCTTGGAAGCCAAACATCGGCAATGCCAATTAATACAAACATAAAAGGCAGAAATAGAATCATTTCGGTAAAAAACACCCAAAAATGATTTTTAAAAATTATACAACCTGCGTCGTAATCTGTAAAAACCGAGACAAGAACAAAGGCTATGAAGCCAATTATTAATAAAAGATAAACCTTGTGTTTTAGAATATACTCATTCATAGACTATAAATTAATCCGATTGCCAACCCAATCATTAAAGCTCCCAGTAGAAAAAGAGCGTTTCGTATGAGCGCCGTTTTTAACCCGAAAAATTTTGCTTCGATGGGAAGCGTTAAAACCCCAACCATCATTAAAGTGGTAATAAAAACAGCAATTACCGGGTAACCAACTCCGCTTTTTACTAAAAGTCCGGCTAAAGGATAAGCTATAAAGCCAGGAATTAAAGCTACCGATCCAATAGAAGCTGCAACTATATAACCAGCTACTCCGGCTTCTTTCCCAAGGAACTTAACAATTGTTTCATTGGGTAGAAAATACAAAGCAACACTTACAAGAATAAGAACAGCAAGTATAGCTGGTAACAGATTAAGAAACATCATCAATCCCTTCTTTATTCCTTGAAGCGTTTTATCCCGGCTACCAATGAATGATACTACTACACTTATTATTGAGAAGATTAGAAGGAATTTCATAAGTCAATGATTTTTGAAAAAAGGTGGGATAACCTTCCGCTTTGCTGGATAGGTGTTCCCGAAACAATGGGAGAATCAGAAGTTTAAAATACAGGCCATCTTACTTTTAAAACAGGGTTGCACCGAACTAAATAACTTCAATAAGACAACCTTTCAAAGTTTCTAAATAACCAATTGGCTCTGCCCCCATTTGATTTGCCTTCAATAAACCAACAACTTCATCTTCAGCCTCCTCATCCACTGCAATTAATAATCCTCCGCTGGTTTGCGGGTCGCAAAGCAATGGTTTATATGTATCGTTGTTCAGTTTTATAAGATGGCCGTAACTGTCCCAGTTGCGATGTGTACCGCCTGGAATGCAATTCATGGCAATATATTCATCAATCATACTAAACCGTGGCAATTTATTGAATTCAATTACAGCAGAAAGTTTACTTCCCTGACACATTTCGGACAAGTGACCCAGTAATCCAAATCCGGTAACATCGGTCATTGCGGTTACCCCCTTTATTTTGCCCAAATCGGCGCCAATGCTGTTGAGTTGAGCCATCGATTGAGGCGCCAAACCCAAATGTTCGGGTTTGAGTTTGCCTTGTTTCTGAGCAGTTGTTAAAATGCCAACGCCAAGCGGTTTGGTCAAAAACAATTTGCACCCTGCAGTGGCTGTATCATTTCGTTTCAGGTTTTCAATGGCTACCTGACCGGTTACTGCCAAACCAAAAATGGGCTCAGGACTATCAATGCTATGTCCACCGGCTAAAGTAATGCCTGCCTCTAAACAGGAAGCTCTGCCACCCTCAAGAACCTGTTGAGCAATTTCAGGCGCCAGGGTATTTACAGGCCATCCGAGTATGGCAATGGCCAAAAAAGGCTTTCCACCCATGGCATACACATCGCTGATGGCATTGGTGGCGGCAATTTTCCCAAAAGTAAACGGATCGTCAACAATGGGCATAAAAAAATCGGTGGTGCTGATAATGGCAGTGCCATTGCCCATATTGTAAACAGCTGCATCGTCGCGACTATCGTTACCAACCAGAAGATTAGAATCGGCCACCTGAGTTATCTGGCTTTGCAAGATGGTGTTGAGCACCTTGGGTGATATTTTACAGCCGCAGCCTGCGCCATGACTGTATTTGGTTAATTGAATACCGTTCATCAGAGAATATTATGATTTAATTCAACTCCTTCATTAACAATTCAAAATTTGTTTTTGCACCAGTATTATCTGCCTTTATTATTTTAACCAGTTCCTGCGGTCGTTTTAAAAGGCCTTTGTAATAGCTTTTATCGTAATAATGCAGGGTAATTAAAGCAACATCCAAATAATTACCTGTAGCAAGGCTTTCCAATGCTTGCTGAGTTGCGAGACCGCCCAGCCGTTTCGATATCCTATGTATGGCCATTTCCAGCAATACAGAATCAATACAGGCATACTCTTCCACCAATAGTTTAGCCCGCTCTTCTCTGGGAACATCCAGAAAAAACACTAAACCCTCTTTCATCCTGAAATATAGATTTATAGGAATGCTCACATGGCCAATGTTCTGGCTTTCATCCTCAAGCCATACTGGTTTAGACAAGTCGAACTGGCGCCACTGCTCAAACAAATCATTTTCAAACTGTTCGGTAGTTGGTTGACCATTCATACCAATGGCTCCAAAGGCTGATCCCTTATGTCGGGCCAACCCTTCCAAATCGATTACCTGATGACCGGCACTTTTTATCAACTCTAAAATATGGGTTTTACCGCTTCCGGTGTAACCACTCAGGATGTAAAGTTTGTAAGGCATCGAAAATGTTGCAAGGGCCTGTCGTCGGAACGATTTATAACCTCCTGCAATAATATAAACTTCAGTAAAGCCGTTGTCAACCAAATGTTGCGCAAAAGCCCGGCTACGCATGCCTCCACGCCAGCAATGTACAACCACCCTGCCATGAGGAGCTCTCTTGTTAACTTCATCAACAAACCATTGCAGTTTGGGCGTCACATAATCATAACCAATCTTATAAGCCTCATCTTTACACCGTTGTTTATAAACAGTCCCCACATGAGCTCTCTCGGCATCAGAAAATAATGGAATATTAACCGCTCCCGGCATGTGGCCTTTATTAAACTCACCTGGCGAACGTACGTCAATTACTGGTAAGTGATGATAATCCTTATAATAAGATTCTATGGAAATTTCTGTTAACATAGACACAAAGTTAAGCCTTTTATAAACGCATTATTCACCTTACGCTTGAAAATAAAGCATTTACTTTGGTTTTAATCTTTACTACATTATGAATAAGAGTTGTTCGGTTTTTCTCTCTCACTTTTGCTATCTTTGCAGATTCGAAAAATTACAACTCAACCACACATATATGGATGAAGGTTTTTTGGTGGAACAATCACCAGAAGTACACGAGAGCGAGAGCATTGAAGTAATGGGCGCCAGGGTTCACAACCTGCAAAATATTGATATTTCCATACCACGAAACCAGCTAGTAGTTATTACCGGATTAAGCGGCAGCGGAAAATCATCGCTTGCTTTTGACACCATTTACGCCGAAGGACAACGACGCTACATCGAAACCTTCTCGGCTTATGCCCGTCAGTTTCTGGGTGGCATGGAACGTCCCGATGTTGACAAAATAACCGGTCTAAGTCCCGTTATCTCCATTGAGCAAAAAACCACCAATAAAAACCCGCGTTCTACGGTTGGCACCATCACCGAAATATACGACTTCCTGCGTTTGCTCTATGCCCGTGCGGGTGAAGCTCATTCATATATGACGGGTGAAAAAATGGTTAAATATACCGACAGTCAGATTCTTGATTTAATTCTGTCGAATTTTGCCGACAAAAATGTATATATCCTTTCGCCGATGGTAAAGGGACGTAAAGGTCATTATAAAGAATTGTTTGAACAAATTCGGAAAAAAGGGTTTCTGAATGTCCGTGTTGATGGAGAGGTGAAAGAAATAAAGCATGGCATGAAACTCGACCGTTACAAGAACCATTTTATCGAAGTGGTAATTGACAAGCTAAAAGTAGAAGATAAAGACCGGAAGCGATTGGAAGAGTCGGTAAAAGTGGCTATGAAACAAGGTAAAAACACCATTATGGTGCTTGAAAAAGGTACCGAACAGCCCCGTTATTTCAGTCGTTCGTTAATGTGCCCTACCTCAGGAATATCCTATAACGAGCCGGCTCCGCACTCGTTTTCGTTTAATTCGCCCCAGGGGGCTTGCCCTAAATGTAAGGGACTAGGCACTGTGGATGAAGTAGATATGGACAAAATTGTTCCAGATCCAAAGTTGAACATCTTTAATGGCGGTATCGACCCCTTGGGCAAACACAAAAACTCTCTTATTTTCTGGCAAATAGAGGCCATTGGAGAAAAATATGGTTTTACCCTAAAAACACCAATTGCCGAAATACCTGAAGATGGGCTGGACGCTATTCTGCATGGTACCAGCGAACCCATTACCCTCAAAAATACACCGCTGGGCACCTCATCCAATTATTTCCTGAGTTTTAATGGCGTAATAAAATACATCATCGACCAGCAAAACAACGATTCGTCGGAAAAAGCAAAAAAATGGGCCAACCAATACATAAAAGAGGTAAAATGCCCCGAGTGCAACGGGTTACGCCTTAACAAAGAAGCGCTTCATTTTTTTATTGATGGCAAAAACATAGCCGAACTTTCAGAATTGGACCTTGGCTTGCTTTACGAATGGTTTAAAGACCTTGATAAAAAACTATCGCCAAAACAACTGGCCATTGCCACCGAAATTCTTAAAGAAATCAGGTCGCGATTAGGGTTTATGATGGATGTTGGCTTAGACTATCTGGCCCTGAATCGAAGTGCGATAACGCTATCGGGTGGCGAGAGTCAGCGTATTCGCCTGGCTACTCAAATTGGCTCACAGCTGGTGAATGTTCTTTATATTCTGGACGAACCAAGTATTGGCTTACATCAACGCGACAACCACCGGTTAATAAATTCACTTAAACAGCTACGCGATACCGGTAACTCGGTATTGGTTGTTGAGCACGACCGCGATATGATGATGGCTGCCGACCATATTGTTGACATGGGGCCCTTTGCGGGTCGATTAGGCGGTGAAGTGGTAGCACAGGGAACACCCCAAACCATTTTAAAAGCCAATACGCTTACAGCCGATTATCTAACCAGAAGAAAAAACATACCCTATACAACCAACCGAAGAGAAGGCAACGGCAAATTTATTGAAATTAAAGGCGCCAATGGCAACAACCTCAAAAACATAAATGTAAAATTTCCGCTGGGAAAACTCATTTGCATAACCGGCGTATCAGGTAGTGGTAAATCAACCCTTATTAACGAAACGCTCTACCCTATTTTAAACAGGCATGTTTACAATGCCATTAAAGACCCACTGCCATTTTCAGAAGTTATTGGATTGGAGCATATTGATAAGGTAGTAGATGTGGACCAATCGCCTCTGGGACGTACACCGCGCTCTAACCCTGCAACCTACACAAAATTGTTCGACGATATTCGCAAGTTATTTTCAGAACTCCCCGAAGCAAAAATACGTGATTATAAGCCGGGCCGTTTTTCATTTAACGTTACCGGCGGACGTTGCGAAACCTGCAAAGGTGGTGGTGCACAGGTTATTGAAATGAACTTTTTGCCCGATGTGTTGGTTGAATGCCCCGACTGCGGTGGCAAGCGTTACAATCGTGAAACATTGGAAGTACGTTTCAAAGGTAAATCCATAAGCGATGTACTAAACTTAACCATTAACCAAGCTGTTGAGTTTTTTGAAAGCATTCCTTCACTGGTGCCAAAACTTAAAATGCTTCAGCAGGTTGGTTTGGGATATATAAAACTTGGACAGCCATCTACAACCCTTTCAGGAGGTGAATCGCAGCGGGTTAAACTCTCGTCAGAACTGGCTAAAAAAGATACAGGTAAAACTGTTTATATTCTGGATGAGCCAACTACAGGTCTTCACTTTGAGGACATAAGAGTTCTTTTAGAGGTACTCAACAAACTGGTTGACAGAGGTAACACCGTAATCGTAATTGAGCATAATCTGGATGTAATAAAAGCAGCCGACCATGTAATCGACATTGGCCCGGAGGGAGGTTTAAAAGGAGGCAAACTCATTTGCACCGGTACACCCGAAGAAGTTGTGAAATGCAAGAACAGTTATACCGGCAAATTTTTAAAAGATGAATTGAGCCACTCTTCTTAGTTGCTCTTTTCTGTATGGCATGTATTGAATCCCAACAAACCATAAAGCGGGCAAAAACTTATCAGGCTGGTTAAAATAAACACCCCGGCCACAATAAGCAGCACCAAAGCCAGTTTTCCGGTAATCACGTCCATAAAGAAAAGAATGGCAATTATTGCTGCAACCATTAGTCTGATTAATTTATCAGCAGCACCCATGTTCTTTCTCATAAGCAAAATTTTAATGATAAAGTTACGAGACAATATTCCTTAGAACAAATATTTAACACGGATTATCAACTCAATATAACTATGTCCAATAAACGAACAAGCAACCCGTTAATAAAAAAACACCCGCTTTTCTAATCCATTGCTACCATCAGGCAATCTAACCAAAACCTTTCTTACTTCGAAAGCGGGGAAAAGCCGGTAATGTAAAAACCCGCCAATAATCAGAATAAGAGCCATTAATGCCAATGCTACATATAAACTAAAATCAAAACCATTATTTAATTCATTTCCAATAAAAACCGGCAGCCCAAATAGTGTCATCGAAAAAGATAAGTTATAGAAATTACCCCTAAACTGATAAACACCTGCTATAATAACCGAATATACGGCCGTCCATGGAAGGGTTATTGCATAAAAACGCCAGTTAAACGACTCCAAAGGCGTAATGGCAGCTGTTATTACAACTAAAAGATAAACAACCATTAAACTCGCCAATGTTTGATTGAACTGTTTAAATTTTCTTCGCTTAGGCAAAGTGGGAATATATCTGATAATATTAGCAATCTTGAGGGCCTCTTCGGCCGATTCGTGCAACACCTCTTCAAAAGCCTGCTGTTTGTTTTTCCCTTTATTAATCTTGGATTTGGATAGCTGTATTAAAGATTTTTGAGTCATCATTTATTCAAACAATTTGTTCTTTATTTCTGATTCTCAATTTGCAAAAATTATTATTTAAAATCAACCCTTTTTAGTATCTATTAATAATTTAAACCTTATCAGAAATATATTGGGAATTTAAGTTAACAAA
>CALEUX010000039.1 GCA_937920475.1 uncultured Marinilabiliaceae bacterium | reverse complement strand
AGAGCGGTGGTCGGCGCTATGCGCCATAGATATTAATGTTAATGTTTTAAAGTCATCTTCCGATAAATTAACCTTCTGTCCTATTCTTGCCATAGGACAAAGATAAATTAATTCGTTTATTAAACAATCTTTACACTAGTTCTTATATCCTGGTATCTAAGAACTAGAAACCAACTTCTTACATGACACCAGTCATCAATTTTTGGTTGTACTTTTAGGAATAGAGAAATACCGTTTTAAAGGTTCTCTTATAAACAAAAATGAGGCTGTCTAAAGAGTTACCAAACTCAATCTTTTACTTTGTACTCCTTTGTGTGTACTTTGTTTTCCTTTGCGGTTCAATTATTTAAGTTTTATCACAAAGAACTCATAGGTTATCACAAAGTCACACTAAGCACTTTTCAGACAGTCTCATTTTTATAATATGTACAGCAGCATTATTAATTGGAAATCACCAGATAACTGCCATCAACTCTGGTGCGATATCGTTTTAAACCATAAGCCGAAGGCCCGCTTACCACATCGCCGGTAGGAGAAAGAATCAGAAACTCAGATTTACAACAATTGCACTGAGCAGTAGAATTTTCTTCACCTATGGTTACACGGCAGTTAATTTTTTGGTCGTGCGGGCAATAACGCTCAAAAGCATAAAACTCCATATCTGATAACCGGTAAACAATTACGCCTGCAATTCCAATCTGATTTCCATTCCGGTCGCGGTTTATTGTAAAAACAGTGCCGGCATAATCAGGCAACTGAATGTCAATATAAGCGGTAAAAGAAACATTTGGCACAGGATGGTTATCCTTACTGCAACCAAACAAAATTGCAATTAAAACCATCGCTATATAAAGACTTGAAGCTTTCATGTGTCTATAATTTGTTTTTCAGTTGTTACATAGTTTGTCCCGATTAATCGGGAGAACTCGCCATAATAATTCTTGAAAAATCGGGACAACCTGTTCCGCAGCGCGGAAAGCAATGCTCCCTTGTGAAAACTCGTTATAATGGCTCGTTTCATTTATTTGTTTTTTAGTTTCGAAACCTTGCTTTATAATAACACAAACGGCAAACTGCTGTTCAAATAAAATTTTAACGTTAATGGTTTAACCAGCTATATTTTGGGTACGAATTTAAAAAAATGATTGGGCAATATTTGGTAAATTGCAATGTTGCTGCTAAATTTAGCTGTTAATTTAAACTCATTATGGATTCATTGGGTGACATACTGTATATTATTGTTATGGTAGTTGCTTTGGTTTTTAGTATTTACAAAAAAACCAAAGGCAGCCAACCTGATGGTACCCTGTTACCCGAACGTGAGGTGGGAGATCCTTTTGATGAAGTATTTCCTACCGGTAAGCGGAAATGGCTGGATGAAGAAGTTGTTGAAAAACCCGTCAAACATCCACCAAAACCTTTACAAAAGGAAAAAACAGAAGGCCTGGTTTATCAGAAAATTGCTTTCCAAAGAATTCAAAAGAGTGAAGCACTGAAAAGACCCGAAAGAACTACAAGAATAATTCCCAGGCTGACTCAGAAAAAAAGTGCTATTCAAAAAGTTGAAAGTGATCAACTCTTTTATTGGGATGAAGAACCACTTGACCTGCAAAATGCTGTTATTTATGCAGAAATAATTAAACGACCCGACTACTGAATCGGGCATCTTTAAACAATCAACATCATTTTTTTAATCAATAACTATTTGCTACTTTTGTAGCAAAGAGTCCCGGAAACATCCGGGATTCTTTTCTTTTTTAACCCTGTTTTAAATAAGGAGGAAAAAACAATGTCTAAGGTGAGCTACATCACAGAAGAAGGGCTGAAAAAACTTCGTGAAGAACTTGTACAATTGGAATCGATTGAAAGGCCCCGTATTTCGAAGCAAATTGCCGAGGCACGCGATAAAGGCGACCTGTCGGAAAATGCCGAATACGATGCTGCAAAAGAAGCCCAGGGAATGCTTGAGATGAAAATTGCCAGGCTGAAAGACACAATTGCAAACAGCAGAATTATAGATGAATCGAAACTGGATGTTGAAAAAGTTCAGTTGCTCAACAAGGTTAAACTTAAAAACCTGAAAAACAATGCTGTTATGACCTATATGCTGGTTTCGGAAAGTGAGGCAAACCTGAAAGAAGGCAAAATTTCAGTTACCACACCTATTGCCAAAGGATTATTGGGCAAACGTGTGGGCGATAAAGTTGAAATACAGGTTCCTTCGGGAATGGTCCCCTTTGAAATTCTTGAAATTTCGTTGTAAATTGGTTGTTACAATTTCCCTTATTATTTAAAAAGGCACTATGGCTACTATTTTTTCAAGAATTGTAAATGGTGAGATACCTTGCTACAAAATAGCAGAGAACGAAAAGTGCTTTGCATTTCTCGATATTAACCCATTAGCCAAAGGCCATACTTTGGTAATTCCCAAGCAGGAAACAGATTACCTGTTCGAATTAGACAACGAACTATTGGCTGAATTATCTGTTTTTTCGAAAAAAGTGGCACTTGCTATTGATAAAGCAATTCCTTGTAAACGAGTTGGCGTTGCCGTATTGGGACTTGAAGTTCCTCATGCCCATATACATTTGGTGCCCTTGCAAAGTGAGGCCGACATCAGTTTTTCAAAACCAAAGCTAAAGCTTAGCCAGGAAGAAATGGAGGAGATTGCAGCTAGAATCAGAAGTTTTTTGTAAGCATCTATTTATAAACTCCACTTTAACATAAAAGCAGAAGTTGTCAGGAAGATACTTCTGCTTTTTGTTTTTATAGTAATAGAACTTTTAAAATTCATCAGTTTCCTTTAACCCTTCCCGGATTCTTATTAATAAACTCCTTCCACGATTTAGCGCCTGTACCACTAACAGGATTGCGAGCCTGAAAAAAATGGCAAACAGCAGCAGCCAATCCATCGGTGGCATCCATAAACTTCTGTTCTTCCTTTAAATTGAGATAATGTTTCAGAAACAATGCCACCTGCTCCTTTGACGCATTTCCACGCCCGGTAATGGCTTGCTTTATGCGTAACGGGGCATATTCAAAAATTGGTACCGAGCGCGACAAAGCCGCTGCCATGGCAACGCCCTGTGCCCTTCCCAATTTGAGCATCGACTGCACATTTTTCCCGAAGAATGGCGATTCAATGGCCAACTCGTCAGGATTATATGAGTCGATAAGTTGCACTACCCGCTCAAAAATCCGTTTCAGTTTCAGGTAATGGTCATCGTATTTCGAAAGTTCAAGCACCCCTAAAGCTACCATCTCCGGCTTATTTCCCAATACACGTAAAACGCCATAGCCCATTACGGTAGTACCAGGGTCAATGCCCAGAATAATCTTTTCTCCGGATGGTTTACTCATCACATTTCTTCATTATTGAGCTAAAATGGGTAACCTCTTCTCCAAAAAGTAGTGGTACACCATTCAGAACCTCTGCCAGGCAGCTATCCAAGGCTTCGGTTTGGGTAATTGAATGACAGCGCCACTGAACCGAATAAACATGATTCCCAGCATTGCTAACCGAAACCACTTCGAACACCTCCGCCGAAATTTCGGGCATAGCCCTATTAACAGCAGGAAGCAGATGGCTGGATAACCATTGCTCCCATTGTCCTAGTTTTGCCTGTGCAATGTAAAATGATGTATTAAAAACAAATACCATTGTTAGTTAATCACCTCAAATCCGCAAAATGGCACCAATACCTCAGGAATACGAATACCGCCCTCAAACTGATTGTTCTCGAGCAAAGCGGCAACAATTCGTGGCAATGCCAAAGCACTGCCATTGAGCGTGTGCGCCAGTTGGGTTTTCTTTTCGCCATCTTCTTTAAGGCGAAGCTTTAAGCGGTTGGCCTGAAAATTCTCGAAGTTACTGACTGAACTTACCTCGAGCCAACGCTCCTGAGCAGCCGAGAATACTTCGAAATCGAAAGTAAGTGCCGAAGTAAAGCTCATATCGCCACCACATAGTTTTAAAATGCGCCATGGAAGGCCAAGCTTTTCAACGAGCCCTTGAACATGATCCACCATAGATTCGAGAACCTGGTATGAATTGGATGGATGAGCTATTTGAACAATCTCAACCTTATCGAACTGATGCAAACGGTTTAACCCTCGTACATCCTTGCCGTACGAACCGGCCTCGCGGCGAAAACAAGCCGAATAGGCGCAATTTTTAACGGGTAACTGAGATGCATTTAAAATAACATCGCGGTAAATATTGGTAACAGGCACCTCTGCCGTTGGTATTAAATAAAGATTGTCGAGGGTAACATGATACATTTGCCCTTCTTTATCGGGAAGCTGACCAGTACCAAAACCAGAATCCTCGTTCACCATAAGTGGCGGCATTACCTCCTGATAACCGGCTTTAGCAGCCTCCTCGAGGAAAAAATTGATGAGTGCCCGCTGCAATTTAGCGCCTTTACCTTTATAAACCGGAAATCCGGCACCGGTAAGCTTCACGCCCAGTTCAAAGTCTATGAGATCGTACTTTTTCGCCAACTCCCAGTGAGGCAGCGCATTTTTTAACTGAGGAACAGAACCGCCGCTGCGCACAATCTCATTATCCTCGGCCGAGCGACCAACAGGAACCGATGCATGAGGCAGGTTTGGTAATTGCACCAATAAGTTTTGAAGCTCTTTCTCGGTAAATTCCAAAGTATTAGTCAGTTCTTTAATCTGATCTTTTAAAGCAACCGTTTGTTCTTTAGCAGCGTTGGCTTCGGCAGTTTTACCTTCCTTAAACATTTGGCCAATGGCCTTTGAAAGGTTGTTCATTTGGGCCTGCAATGTGTCGGATTCCGACTGGGTAGCTTTACGTTTATTATCTAACCCGATGATGCTATCAATTATACCGGCAGCATCAAACCCTTTAACCTTAAGGCGTTCAATTACTTCCTGACGGTTATCCTGAATCAGTTTAAGTGTAAGCATGGAACCTTATTTGTTATAAATCAAATGTATATTGTTAATAGTTAGCAACCAGAAGCATAAAATCAATAGCGCAATGCATTAATTACAAAGAGACTGCAAATATCTTTAAAAATATTCATACGCTTCAATTCCCATTGGTTATTGTTGAAAAAATCAATTAAAAAAAGTCTCCTGAATCTGTTACGAAAGTAACAAAAACAGGAGACTTTTTAAGTTTTTTTCTTCTTTTACTTATTCTGCAGCAACAGGGTCAACAGAGATAAACGATCTGTCATCTTTTCTTTTTCTGAAAACTACAGTACCATCAACCAACGCAAATAAAGTATGATCTTTACCGATACCTACGTTATCGCCGGGATGATGCTGGGTTCCACGCTGACGAACAATAATGTTGCCTGCTTTAGCAAACTGCCCGCCGAAAATTTTCACTCCAAGTCGTTTGCTTTCTGACTCACGACCATTTCGGGAACTACCTACTCCTTTCTTATGTGCCATATCGCATTAATTTTTTAAAAAATAATCAAATTTGAATGCCTTCAATCTGGATTTGGCTAAAAGATTGACGGTGACCGTTCTTCTTTTTGTAACCTTTACGTCTTTTCTTTTTGAAAACGATTACTTTTTCGCCTTTTAAATGAGCCAAAACTTTGGCAGTTACTTTTGCACCCTCCAGAACAGGAGCACCAACTTTTACACTACCACCATCTTCTACTAAAAGCACCTGATTGAACTCAACAGAAGCTCCCTCTTCAGCATCCAGACGGTGTACAAATACTTTGCGGTCTTTCTCAACTTTAAACTGCTGACCAGCAATAGTTACAATTGCGTACATTCGTATAGTATTTTTTGTTTCTTTCCGGAGGTGGACAAGCGACTCATTACCTGCCTCTTCTTACCCCACGAAATTTATTCGGACTGCAAAAGTAGATAAAATTATTATTCGAGCCAACAATTTATTCAATAATTTAATTGATTGAATCTGAATTAAACGGCTAAGGCGAGTTTCTTCTAAAATTTAGAATGCTTCAAAAGTGAATTTGACTGTAATGATTACATTTACATTAATTTTTTTGTGACCGTAATTATCCCCAGCCACAAAAAATATTTTCAGAAACCTTTTCGCCTAACCTTGTTGCTCATGAAACGAGCCATGCCGAATGCTTCAACACACAGCATGATGATTATTGGCGAGTTCTATGTGACCAATAAAAAACAAATTTTAGAGTATATGAAACATCTCATACTAACAGTTATTGCGGTTTTTATTATTTCTGCCTGCTTTTCCCAGCAAAACATTGAATCATTAAATCAGAAGCTTTCTGCCTATGTAACTAAAAACAAACTAATAGGGCTTGGTGTAGCCGTGGTGAATCACGACAGCGTTATTTATTCCAACGGATTTGGATACGCCAATCGTGAAAAGAATATTGCTTATACCACCCAAACAGTTCAGCTAATTGCATCAATCTCCAAAACCTTTATAGGCATATCATTAATGAAGGCTCAGGAAATGGGGATGTTAAATCTGGATGATGACATTAATCTTTACCTTCCGTTTAAAGTCATTAATCCACATTTCCCCGACCACAAAATAACCATTCGGCATCTGGCTTCGCACTCGTCGGGGTTGCGTGATACAAAGCATTACGAGAAAAGCTATGTTTTTAGTGATACCATACCTCCGGTTTATAAAAAAATGACGTTCGGGATTAAACGAGTACTGGTAAAGAAATATATAAACCGCTACAACAGCAATTCGATGATGCCTCTCCCCGACTTTCTCAGAAATATTTACGCTTCTGATGGTGTATGGTACAGGAAAAGCAATTTTTTAAGAAGTCAGTCCGGACAGAAATATGAATACAGCAATAACGGAGCAGCCCTTGCAGCATTGGTAATTGAGGGCGCCACCGGGATTCCGTATAAAGAGTTTGTTAAAAAGCATATCCTTGACCCTATAAATATGGCCCATACCGGTTGGTCATTAATGGAGTATGCCGAACAAGACAAATCGGTGGTTTATTTTATAAACCAGGAAATTCCCGACTATGAAACAATTACCTATCCCGATGGCGGCTTGGTTACAAACATCGATGATTTTTCCTGGTACTTAATAACCATGATAAGGGGCTATTTTGGCGAAAGCAATATTATCAGCAATGCTGGATACAAAGAGATGATGGACTATCAAATAGATCCCAACTACCGAAATGGAATTTTCTGGGATATTCAAAAATCGGTTATCGGGCATACTGGTGGCGACCCTGGCGTTAGCACTCTGGCTTATTTTGGCAAAAAAGAGCCTTTTGGAATTATTATTTTCATTAACAGCAGCAATGCCGATTTAAAATTGCCCCATTTGGTTGAAATATTTCAAATTTTAAGAACCCATAACTACAACTAATACTGGCAGCTATGAAATTGTCCAGAAATTTTAAGTAACAGTTTAAATTTATTAAAGACTATTAGAAGTTTAGACTTTGGACAGATAGACGTGTCCCGGTTTATCGGGATTAGACTAAATAGAAAGATTAGACAAATAAGACATTTAAGTTATTTTGTTTATTTTAAACATTTTACGTTTTAAGTCCACTGTCTAAAAGTCTTTTGTCTAAAAATAATTTTAAACAGCTACTAAATAAGCATCAAGTTTTAAATCTATTGTCAGACTTAATTGTTCAAATTTTAATTTATATTTACCCTATCAAAAGCAAATCCTGCATGGGCTTTAACACTAAATGGATCAATAGCAACCCAATTGTTACCTATTCGGGTGTTGTTAATTATGAAATAATTAACAACTCAAACAATGTTATTATTGGAGATGCCAGATTTGATGATATGAAATACCAGATTTTTGATCGCTCTCAGGTCGATAAACTTGTGATTACCCAAAAGGAACTTGAAATGATTGGTGTATTGGATAAAAACTCAGCCGTTTGGAACAAAAAAGTTAAAGTTGCATTGATATTCAACGATTTAAAAATAGAAGAAAGTATACGGAAATATCAGGAAATAATGGCCCAAACCCAATGGAAAGTTAAAGTTTTCGAAAATTTTAAAGAGGCAGAAAAATGGTGTAATGAGCAATCTTTTTGAATTCAACTTCTACCCATGTATACCTGCTTATATTGAAACCACAAGAGCAGTCAGGATAACCAATCTAAAAGAAAATCAATTAAATATTGAAAAGATAATCATTGAATTAATTTAACATCTCCCCAATAATACTTAAACAAACCATTTTATGAGAAACATTTTTATGCTATCGCTGCTTCTGATTATGAGCAGTACTCTTTTTGCACAAGACTACATGGGTGTTATTGCCAAACAATCGTGCGATTGTATTGAAAATATGCCTGAACTAACCGACCAGGAAGAGCTTAATATGAAACTTGGACTTTGTATGATTGAAGCTTGCTGGGCCTATAAAGACGAATTGAAGCGCGACTATGGCATCGATATGGACAGGATTGATGTAGAAGGCGAAAAACTGGGCCGGATTATCGGTGTTAAAATTGCCTTAACATGTCCCGAGTTGATGATGAAAATATCACGTATGGTCAGTGGAGAATCAGGAGAAAAAGAAAGTTTCTCTATAAAAGGAACCATCACCAAAGTTGAAGATGACTTTTTTGTTGTATTCTCTTTAAAAGATGAATCCGGAAAAGTTTCGAAATATTACTGGCTTACATTTTTCGATTCCGATATGGAGTTAACAGGCGATTATAAAAATACTAAAGGGAAAAACGTGATTATAGATTATGAAATCATGGAATTATTCGACCCAAAAATTGAGCAATACCGGCCCTTTAATGTGATTATTGGCATGACGTTTAATAATTAGCTTGTAGATATTAAATCGTATTTTTGCCGGCATTATGGCAGAACAGGAAAACAACAGTCGGTTTTTGGCTCGTTTTAGGGAAGAGTCGCAAAATAAAAGTAAGGAGAACAAAGCTTTTCTCGACAAATTGCGCAAACGCCCGCCAGCTAACCTTGACGATATAACAAGCGCTTTGCACGACGAAGTTTTTACCCGTATCAACTGCCTCAATTGTGCCAATTGTTGCAAAACCACCAGCCCAATCGTTATTGACCGCGACATTGACCGTATTGCACGACGTCTTAAAATAAAACCATCTGCATTAATTGAGCAGTATCTTAAATTGGATGAGGATGGCGATTATGTTTTTACTCAGGCGCCGTGCCCTTTTTTAATGCCAGACAATTATTGTATGATTTATGACGACAGGCCAAGAGCCTGTCGTGAATACCCGCACACCAACCGAAAGCGTTTTCACCAGATATTGAAGCTAACCTGGCACAACACTCTAGTTTGTCCTGCAGTTTTGGAAGTTGTAGAAGGTTTAAAAGCGAAAATATTAAGATAGTGTATGTAAATTTCACCAATATCATAATGAAATCCGTATTTTAGCGTTGTTTAAAAATCGAACGAAAAGACACATCTTGAAGAGCATTAACTTCCATATTCTGCTGTTTCTGTTTTGTGCCATCAGTGTTCAATCATTCGCTCAGCGTGGTGGTGAAACGCTGTTCGGGTTACTGCATCTCACGCAATCGGCAAAAGTTGCCTCTTTGGGGGGCAATCAGGTTGGAATTGAAGGCCACGATCTGGCCATGCTGATTCACAACCCGGCTTTGCTCGATTCTACCTTTTCGAAACAAGTTTCAATAAGCTATGTTCCGTATTTTGCCGGTATTAATTACGGTTATGGCGGCGTAGCCTGGAATTTCAGAAACGTAGGGAACTTTGCTCTTGGTTTTCAGCATTTAGGTTATGGCGATTTTATTGGTGCTGATGAAACAGGTACCATAACAGGTAATTTCACTGCCGGTGAAACAGTTATTCAGCTGAGCTACAGCCGTCAGCTTAACAAACACTTTACGGCAGGATTATCAGTAAAGCCTGTTTTCAGTCAGATTGAATCGTACAACTCGTGGGGAATGGCATTTGATGCCGGACTTTTTTATCGCCACCACGATGGCTTATTTTCTGGCGGATTGGTTTTGCGGAACTTCGGCAAACAAATAACCTCGTACAGCGACCTGCCAACCGAAAGCCTGAAACCCGACCTTCAGATAGGCCTTTCCAAGAAATTGGCACACGCCCCATTCAGATTTTCGTTAACTTTTCAGGATTTAATATCGGGCTCGCTCAGCTATAATTTACCCAACGATGGTTCATCATCAACAACTAATGAATCAGACGATTCGGGCATGGAAAAGATGTTGCGACACGTTGTTTTTGGAACCGAGTTTGCCCCTTCGCAGAATTTTTATGTGGCAGCAGGTTATAATGCACGCCGACGCCACGAGCTAAAAGTTGACGCTCGCGCATCAACTGTGGGTTTTACCTGGGGCTTTGGAGTAAGAATTTATAAACTTCATTTTTCATACGGTTCAGGACGATACCACCTGGGTGGTTCATCCAATCATTTTTCAATTACTACCAACCTGTCAGCTTTTTAGAATGCCGAGGTAATTCATTATCCATTCTGGTTTGTTTTCTCCCAAACAATGCAAGCAGTAAGTTTGTTTCTCAAATGCGAAAGGAGTCCAAACCATTGTATTTTGGCGCATATAAATCAATTTACTATTTTTGAACCATTTAAAACATGAACCAATCCGAAGAATATACAGAACAGAAGTGGGACGAACTGGTGCTGAGGGTAAGCAAGCAATTTAAAGTCACTGCCGATTTTGATTTTATGCTTTTCATTATTGGGATACACGAACGGGGCCTCGGATTCAGACACTATTCGCGCGATGAAAAGTGGGATTTAATAAATTTAGGAAAATGCACGCTTTTTGAAAGCCTTGGCTACTTTAAAAAAAAAGGCAGCGATGAACAAGGCTGGCCTGAATTTGATGTACTCCGAAGCGTTAACGCCATGACTCCTTCGTTGCAAAAGCATTTGCTCAAAAAAGCCATGCTCAGCTATTTCACGAGTGTTTTGAATTAAAATACTTATTATAAAGAATGAATAAATAATTCTACTTTGACAGATTACGATTTTTTTAGGTTATTTTGGAAAACAATCATGCTTAAAAGTGAATTATAAATAGCCAGCCCCAACGGGGCGACATCAACAGCATAGGGCAACGCCCTATGGATGTAAACCAAACCAAATAGTCGCCCTGTAAGGGCAATTTAAAAGTGTCAAAGTAGAAATAAATTTACGCTTAAATATGAAATTTCTAAAACTCCTTTTCTTTCTAACCCTGATTGTGCCGTTTACAGGATGCGCACAAAAGCAAAACAAAGTGGTTATTGAAACCATTTATGGCAACATCGTTATTAAGCTTTACGATGAAACGCCTTTACATCGCGACAATTTTATAAAATTAGCTTCGTCAGGCTTTTACGATGATTTATTGTTCCATCGGGTAATTAAAGATTTTATGATTCAGGGTGGCGACCCAAACTCACGTAATGCTGCTCCAGATGTTCCGCTTGGCAGCGGCGACCCTGGTTATAAAATTGATGCGGAAATTGTTTATCCAAAATATTTCCACAAAAAAGGAGCTTTAGCCGCTGCCCGTCAGGGCGATCAGAGCAACCCCCAAAAACAATCATCCGGCTCCCAGTTTTATCTGGTTCAGGGCAAAGTTTATACCCACGAAGATATGGATCAGTTTGAACGGGTTATGACCGACCGCCAGCGTCAGTCCATTATGATGAAGTATATGAATCAGCATCGCGACGCCTTTATAAAACTTCAGCAAAGTGGCGATAATGAAGCGTTGCAGCAACTTTTCGAGCAGGTTTCCAGCGAGGCTCAACCTGAACTTGATGCGCTTGAAACAATTAAAATACCTGAAGAACACCGCACCGCCTATACAACCATTGGAGGAACACCCCATCTCGACAATGCCTACACCGTTTTTGGCGAAGTAGTGGAAGGGTTAGATGTTATTGACAAAATTGCCAGTGTGGAGACCAACGAAATGGACAGACCCATCCAAAATGTTGTTATGAAAGTTAAAATTTCAAAAGAATAAAATGCAATGGTTTTAAGGCTGTTACCTGCCAAGTTAGCATTGTTAATTACCCTGATATGGTTACCTGTAAATGCCTTTTCACAGGAACCGGTTTACTACGTTTGTATCAAAACCAACCAGGGAAATATGCGCATAAAGCTTTATAATGAAACGCCCGAACACCGTAAAAATTTCCTGAAGCTGGTTAACGACAAACACTTTAACGGCACCTTATTTTACCGGGTTATTAAAAACTTTGTTATTCAGGGTGGTTCGTCCGATTCACGCAATGCGCCTGCAGGCAAGCATATTGGCTACGGAAGCTCCAGTCAGACAATTAGTTCGGAGTTTTCAAAAGAGCGGTTTCACAAAAAAGGAGCCATCTGCGCTCCCCGGCAGCCTGAGAATATCAACCATTTCCGTATGTCAGATATATCACAGTTCTATATTGTTCATGGGCGCGTTTACACTTCCGAAGAGCTTGATTTGCTTGAGAAAAGAGTTAACAATCCCATACTGGCAGAACTTAGGCGAAAACACTACCTTCCATTTAAAGATGAGCTGGACCAGCTAAAACAAACCGACCCACGTGAATTCAACCGGCGGTTGGGCGAAATCAGGGCAAAAATTGATTTTGAGTTTACCTTATCAGACCGGCTGATTTTTACTCCCGAACAACGTGAAGCCTATACCACCATTGGAGGTTGTCCTGATTTGGATGGAGAATATACAGTTTTTGGCGAAGTGGTGGAAGGATTGGATGTTATTAACAGAATTGCAGCCATGGGCACCGATAAAAACGACAGGCCTCTGAAAGATGTGGTTATTCATATTGAAGAGTGCTATTAACTGCAAACTAAACCATCATCAATATGAACCTTAAGATAGTTGGTCCTATTGGATTTTCATTGGTATTGTTAATGGTTTTGCAATTTGGATGCAGAGCAAAGCAGGAAAAGAAGACTGCAGATGAGCCGGTTATCAGGGGCTCCTTTCAATCCAACATCAAAGGGATGGTAGAGATACATACTTCCGACCATTATACCCGCCCAATCGACAAAGGTTTTGGTTTTTTTGTTGATAAAGAAACTGTTGTAACCAATTTAGATTTCATACAGGGAGCTTATCGCGCTAAAATTGGAGCTCCCGGAACCACTCAGTATTACGAAGTGGAAGGCTACACAGCTTATAATCATCATTTAAATCTGGTTATTTTAAAGGTTAAAAGGCGAAACGATGATTACCTGAAAATTGTTGAACCGCCACTCCAAAAAGATACCATTTATACCCTGTTGCGTCCTCGTCGCGATTTATTTGTAAGCCGTAACGCCATATCCAACCATCAACAAACCGATTCTTCGTCGATATATGTACTTGCCGGAGAATTGGAACCAGGCAAACCCGCTTTCTTCAGCGACCATGCTTTAGCCGGTATCATCCAAACAAGAAAAATTGTGAAAGACTCGGTGATAACCACAGTTTTAGAAAGCAAATGGATTGAAAATCTGTTAAAACAACAACAACCTCCACAACCAATAATCGATTTAAGCGGCAAATCAGATAAAGTTTACATCTCGCACACAAAAGTAAGCGGCTTCAGAATCAATACCAGTATGGGGTCGATAGTCATCAGGCTTTATGACGAAACCCCCGATTACCGCAACAATTTTATAAAATTAGTGAGTGATGGATTTTATGATAGTCTTTTGGTGCACCGGGTTATTAAAGATTTTCTGATTCAAACAGGTGCTGCCGACACACGTAATGCCACACGCGACGATGTTGTTGGCTGGCAGGGCCCCGGCTATTCCATTCCCATGAAAGTGGTTCCGGGAATTTTCCATCGCCGGGGAGCTGTGGCAGCCTCCAAATTGCCCAGCGAACAAAACCCGCGCAATTTTTCAGATGGTTCGCAATTCTACATTGTTTCGGGGCGAATTTTCGATAACAAAGAACTGGATGAACTGGAAAAGCAGAAACACATGAAATTTACTGCCGAACAACGAAGAGTGTACACCACCATTGGTGGGGCGCCTTACCTGGACAACGATTATACAGTTTTTGGTGAAGTGGTTTCAGGGATGGATATTGTTGATAAAATTGCAGCCGTAAAAGTTTATAACGTTGACAGGCCCGAAAAAGATATCCGCATCCGAAACATCGAGATTCTAAAGAAATAGATGTCAGTTTGCTCTATTATTATTACTTTTGTGCTTCAAATTGATCAAAAAAACATATCAATGTTAGAAAAAATAGACCTGCTAATTAAAGAGATTGAAGGATTGAAAGCCGGCTCGGCTGCCGATGCTGAAAATCTGAGAATCAAATACCTGAGTAAAAAAGGACTGGTTTCTGTTTTGTTCGATGAGTTTAAAAATGTGCCTCCACAGGACAAAAAAGCCGTTGGCATGGCTCTGAATCAGCTCAAGAACATGGCGCAGGATACCATTCAAAAACTTAAGGATCAATTTGAGCAGGCCGGCTTCGACACAGGCAAAACCGACCTCACTTTACCCGGAACATCTGCCCCCATTGGTGGTAGGCATCCATTGTCGGTGGTACGTAACCAAATTGCCGATATTTTTGGCCGACTTGGATTTACCATTGCCGAAGGCCCCGAAATTGAAGACGACTGGCATGTGTTTTCGGCTTTAAACTTTCCACCCGAACACCCGGCACGCGATATGCAGGACACCTTCTTTATTCATAAAAATCCTGACATTTTATTGCGCACGCACACCTCATCCGTTCAGGTTAGGGTTATGGAAAATCAACAGCCGCCCATCAGAGCCATCTTCCCCGGGCGAGTTTTCCGCAACGAAGCCATTTCAGCGCGCGCGCACTGTATTTTTCATCAGGTTGAGGGATTGTATATTGATACCGATGTTTCGTTTGCCGATTTGCTCCAAACACTGCTTTATTTCGCTAAAGAAATGTTCGGACAGGACACCCGCATCAGACTGCGCCCTTCCTATTTCCCATTTACCGAACCATCGGCCGAAATGGATATTTCCTGTACGCTTTGTGGCGGCTCGGGGTGTAATATGTGTAAACACACCGGATGGGTGGAAATATTAGGTTGTGGTATGGTTGATCCCAACGTTCTCGACAATTGCAATATCGACAGTAAAAAATACACCGGATTTGCTTTTGGAATGGGCATTGAGCGCATAACTTTGCTGAAGTACCAGATTAACGATATCCGATTGTTTTTTGAGAATGATGTTCGTTTTCTGGAGCAATTTAAATCGGCGCAATAGCCATCAAGAAACAGTAATAAAAGCAGAATATTAGCGGTTAGGTTTTAGGTGCTAGCTGCCAGGAGCTAACACCTAAAAGCTAATAACTTCTTTCTTTTATTAAAACTCATTCAATCACTCTGATTTCAAAACTTACCGGAATGGCCTTTTTATAAAGAGCTGATACCCCGCAATATTTTTCTTCCGACAAGGAAACCGCTTTTTCAAGTTTATCCATTGGCAAATCCTTACCTTTAAACTGATAAATCACTTTCATGCTTTGGTAATATTTTGGATGCTCCTCGGTTAAATCGCCTTCCACAAATATTTGAAAATCTTCAAACTCAACCCTCATTTTTTTCAGAATAGAAACCACGTCCATTCCGGTACACCCTGCCAAAGCCAACAGCATTAAGGGTTTTGGTCGAGCCCCTTTATTTTCACCACCGCTTTCGGGTGCAGCATCCAAAATAATTTTATGACCTCCAACTTCACCTTCGAAAGCCATATTTCCAAGCCATTTAATATTTACTTTGCTCTTCATATATTTATATATTTATTTTTTTAGATATTTGCAAAAGTATATGAAATAAATCTAATTTCAAATTGTAAGTTAAAAGGCCTTGATTAAAAATCAGACACTCAATTTCAATAAGTTTTCGTTATTGAGACTACCTTAAATTTACAAGGTATTTTACACGATATCAAACAAATAAAAAAGGCTTGAATAGTTATTTCTTTAATTTTGAAAAAATAACAGGTTTCTTTCTATATTTGTTATTAAGTCCAAATAAGGTTGTTAGTTTTATACAATAACTGGTTTCTATGAAGAATGTTCAGCAAGATCCGGATTTCGAAAATTTCGATTTAAGGAAATATGATATTTTTAAAGGGCTAACCGATGCTGAAGTTGAAAAAATCAGCCATAATATGGTTTGTAATCAATACCGGCGGGGAGCCATTGTTTACAACGAAGGTAGCCGTATTAACGGCAGCTATGTTGTATGCAGCGGAATACTAAAGATTTACAAAACCGGATTCGATGGCAAAGAGCAGATTATTCGTTTTGCCCGCGAAGGCGATCTCATTGCTTTCAGATCGGTTATCAGCGATGAACTGGCTTGTACCACCGCCCGTGTTATTAATGATGCCGTTTTGTGCTATATTCCCGGCGATACCCTAACGGGCTTTATAAAAGGCAGTCCCGAATTTGCCATGTCATTAATGAAACTCACCTGTCGCGAGTTGGGTGAAGCCAATAAATATCTTACTGATATAGCCCAGAAGACCGTTCGGGAGCGTTTGGCCGAAGTGCTGTTACTCTTGATGGATACTTTTGACTTGGACGAAGAGCATAATTTACAAATTTCGTTAACCCGCGAAGAGTTGGCCAATATGGTAGGCACTGCAACAGAGTCGGTTATACGTCTGTTATCGGAGTTTAAATCGGACAAACTCATTGAACTGAACGGCAGAAAAATTAAACTTTTAAACATTCCCAAACTGATTAAGATCGGGAATGTTTACGTGTAAAACTATTGGAAAATCAAAACTTCCAAAGGTGGTATGGGCAAATCTTTTGTTCCTCGGGATTTACCATGATATAAAGGTTTGCCTGCCGGCAAAACATCGGTTTTGAATGCCTCCAATGCTGTTAAAACTGCTGCACCGGTTGGTGTGAACAGTTCTATTTCAATAGGACCGACTGACACAGGTATATTGTTATCGTTAATCATTACCTGAGTTGCCGGCGCAGGCACTTTTAATGTACCATGCGAAAAGCTAACCGAACCTCCTCCATAATAAACCGGACCATCAAGTACAGCACTAACCGGTGCACCTAATTCCTGAAGTCCAACAACTGCACCCATAATATCAATCAGTATATCCTGAGCTTCGTGCAGCCAGGCTTCAGGCTCATTATACAAACTTTGATTGTGATGATGATGGTGGTGGTGATGCGTATTCTTTTCATCTTCATGATTATGATGATGCTCGTGATTGTGGTGATGCTGGTGATGATGAAAATGATTGGAATCCATTTTAAAATCGTGGCGGGCATGTGCCTTGTTTTCAGCAGTTATCAATGCACGAAGCATACGAAAGCCAAAATCGCTGTACTCGGGTTTCACCGAAAAATCTTCAAATAAATGCTCAAGCAAATGAATGGCTTTATGCGAAGATAAATGTCCGTGATGGTGCTCAACACTAATCAGCAAGCGCGAACAACCATCAGCCGTTTTAACATGGTTAACAGATGCACAACCAATTGTTTCGGCAGCTGCTTTCATGGCTTTTGTAACCTTATTTTTATCGGCTCCGGCATCAATAAGGGCCGCTGAAAACATATCACCGGCTATACCGCCGGCTGCTTTAATAAATAATTGCATGTGTGTATAATTTGATTGTTGTCAGGCTTTTAAGCCATTACTCTTTATTCTGATTTTTGGCTATTAAACCCGATACCACTGCAGCTCTGATGCCACCATCGATGTTTACCACAACCAGGTTGGGTGCGCACGATGCCAGCATAGATGTTAAAGCAGCTTCTTTGGCTCTGAACCCATAACCAACCGAAGTAGGAACGCCAATTACCGGCAAAGGCACCAGCGATGAAACAAAAGGTGCCAATGCGCCTTCCATGCCGGCAACCACCACCACTGCCGCCACTTCTTTTTTCACTCCGGCTTGCACAGCTTCCAGAACCCTGGTTGGATGAGCAATGCCTCTGTCTTCGAAAACAACAGGTTCAACCCCTACGGCCCGTAAAGCCAGTTCACACTCGGCTACCACAGGATGGTCGGCCGCTCCTGCACTTATAACCAACACACTGCCACGCATAACAGGCATCTCTCCCACCACAACCAATAATGGCGACTCATGAACAGTTCGTTTATCGTTGTAATGACTAACCAGTTCGGCCGTATGGTGGCTTCTGGAAATCAACACTCTGGGATGATGAACCAACAATGCTTCAGCAATTTCAATGGTTTGCGAAAGGGTTTTGTATTCGCCATATATTATTTCGGGGATATTAATTCGTGCTCCCCGGTTAACATCGGCAATATAATTTCGGGCAGTTTGCATCCAGTCGAGCGAAAAGTGCTTCCGGGCCTCCTGACGGTTCATTTTTCCCGATTTTATTTCATCAAAAAGTTCATCAAAAGTCATAGGTTCCTTATTTTATCAAACATATTTTTACGGGCTCCTTCCAAATCAAGCGTAACAAAGGTAGCGACTTTCCGCCCCAATTCCACCAAATGCTGCCTGAATGCTGGCTCTATTAACAGCATAAATGTGGCCTGATGCCGGCATTCAATGCGCAGATGGTCTTTATCATCAACCCGGCATCGAATGTGATGATCGCCGGTTTTTGCTATAACCATCTGCTCCATGGCACGAATCGCTTCAATATGGTCAAAACTGATGGGCTGATTATAATTAAAGCGTGTGGCCAGGCACCCTTCCATATTGGCCAGGGTTGGGTCGGCACCCAATGAAACAGCCATTTCAACGGCTTCGTCTTTGGTAATGCCCAGTTCCTGCAACGGCGAACGAACGCCCAGATTTCTTAATGCTTTTAAGCCAGGGCGGTACGAATGGTTATCGCTTACATTGGTACCATCAAAAACAGGCGCATCGCCAAAAGCAACTACCGGAGAAGCCAATTCTCCTTTACAATGAAAGCAGCGCTCAACCGGATTAGTCAACACACCGGCCGATGGATGCACTTTTAAAACTTCGAGATGAGAACACCCCAAATTGGCTGCCTGTTGCTTTATTTGTTCAACTGATGCCCGGTTAAATCCATTATCGATCCAAACGGGAATAACCTCAACACCTGCTTTTATGGCACATCCAAGTATGGCACTGCTATCGAACCCTCCGGAAAAGAGCAGATAAAACTTTTTTTCTTTTGCCAGATGGGTGGCTAACAAAGCTTGTTGCGTCATAATTGAAATATTGCTTAAAGGTGATGTTTTGAAAGATAGGGCAGGCTAGGAAAAGCTATTCAAGAAGCTGTTTATAATTATTATTTTAGACTAAATACGCGAAGTCCCGACTATCGGGAAAAGACTATTAGATGAAAGAAATAAAATGTAACATGGATAAAATAAACAAAATAATTCAACCATCCTGTTTGTCTATACTTTTTATTTAGTCTAATCCCGATAAACCGGGACACGTCTATCTGTCTGAAGTCTAAACTTCTATAAGTCTTAATAAAATAAGATTTCTAAATTTAAACAGTTTCA
>CALEUX010000038.1 GCA_937920475.1 uncultured Marinilabiliaceae bacterium | reverse complement strand
CAAAAGCAGGGTTTAAATGAGATGCAGATTGCTGAACTTTTATCCAAAGTGCATATCATGCCGGTTCTTACAGCGCATCCAACTGAGGCTAAACGCATTTCGATTCTGGAACTTCATCGCGAATTGTATCTGTTGCTGGTTAAAAAGGAAAACGTTATCTGGTCGGAAACAGAACGTCAGGTTATTAATGAAAACTTTCGTGCTTTACTGGAGCGTTGGTGGCGCAGCGGAGAGGTTTATCTTGAAAAACCCGATATCAGTTCGGAGCGCAGTAGTGTGATGCACTATTTTACCAAAGTATTTCCGGAGGTTCTTAAACTGAGTGATGAAAGACTTAAATACACCTGGAAATCCTTTGGCTTCGATAAAAAAAAGCTGAGAGAGCCGGAACAATATCCAAAAATATCTTTTGGAAGTTGGGTTGGAGGCGATCGCGACGGGCATCCCTATGTTACGCCTGAGGTTACCCGCGAAACTCTTGTGGAACATCGCAATGCAGCTCTTGAATTAATTGAATCGCAGCTGGTTACGCTGGCCTCACGCATGAGTTTCTCCGATAACAGAAACCCAATTCCTGAGAAATTGCAAAGCCGGATAAACGAATTGTCGGCCGCGCTTGGCAAAGCTGGTCAAAAAGCCATTAGCCGAAACTTACACGAACCCTGGCGTCAATATCTGAACCTGATTATTGCCCGGGTTACAAATACCCGAAAGGGAAAAGTGCAATCAGGTATTGAAATATACGAGCGGGCATCCCAACTGGAAGACGATTTGAAATTTTTACGTGACAGTCTATATGAAATTGGCGCTTACAAAATTGCTGAAACATTCCTTTTTCCTGTAGAACGACAGGTTAATTGCTTTGGGTTTCATTTGGCGCGTCTCGATATTCGTCAGAACAGTGCTTTTCACGATAAAGCCCTGGAGCAGATGATGAAGTTTGCATCCTGCCCCGAAACTAATTACTCTGAATGGGATGAGGAAAAGAAAGTTCGTTTTTTAACTGAAGAGTTAAGAAGCAATCGACCTTTTGTTATTGCCGGAGCAGCCATTGGTTCCGAGGCCGATCAGGTTTTAGGTTGTTACAGGGTAGTTAAAGAATACATCGATAAATATGGAGCCGATGGAATTGGTTCGTTAATAGTAAGCATGACAAGAGGCCTCAGTGATTTGTTACTGGTATATCTTTTTATGCGCGAGGTAGGTTTAACTCAGGGCGAACTTCAGGTAGTACCTTTGTTCGAGACCATTGAAGACCTTAATCATTCGCATATTGTTTTAGACGGGTATTTATCGCACCCGGTTGTTAAAAATAAACCGCAGCAAAATTTTATCCAGGAGGTAATGCTTGGTTATAGCGACAGCAATAAGGATGGAGGCATTGTAGCCAGCAGATGGAATATTTATAAAGCTGAAAGCGCTTTAACCGATGTGGCAGATAAACACGGTGTTGAGCTTCGGTTTTTTCATGGCATAGGAGGTACAATAAGTAGGGGAGGCGGCAAATACCATCGTTTTCTGGATAGTATGCCATTAGGTACATTTAGCGGTGAAATAAAACTCACCGTACAGGGCGAAGCCATTGCGCAACAGTTTGCCAACCTGATGAATGCCACCTACAATATTGAGATGCTTTTATCAGGATCGGCCTTGCAAAAGGGTTTCAGAATGTATTCGCATAAAGATTATCAATATCCTATTGAAGCGTTGGATTTATTGGCCAAATTGTCGCTGGAACATTATCAAATGCTAATACAGAATCCTGAGTTTATTAGGTTTTACAGCCAATGTACACCCATTGATGTGGTTGAACAAAGCAAAATAGGTTCGCGCCCCTCGCGTCGAACTGGTCAGCGAACGCTAGCCGATTTACGTGCCATTCCCTGGGTATTTAGCTGGAAGCAATCGCGTTACAACATAACAGCCTGGTATGGTGTTGGTAATGGACTGAAAACCATGAAATCTGAACATCCGCAGGCATATCAGCAATTAGTTGAGTTTGCTCATAAATGGCCGTTTTTGAGATATACGCTGATTCATATTGAAACCAACCTGCTGAATGCTGAACCCAATTTAATGAATACTTATGCATCATTGGTTGAGGATGAAAAGCTTAGGGCTGAATTTCTGGATAAAATCCTGTTGGAGTATAAGGAGAGCCTTCTTCAGGTTAGCGCTTTGCTGGGCGAACAGACTGAAAACCGCAGAGCAAGTTTGCTTGAAAACATCAACCGACGAAAGAAACCATTGTTTACCCTCCATCAATTGCAGATTGATAAATTAAAAGAATGGAGAAAAATTAAGGAACAAGACCCGGTAAAGGGGGAGGAGTTGCTCAACAAACTTTTGATAATTACCACTGCCATTTCGGGGGGCGTAAAAAATACCGGGTGATTAAATAGTTAATAGTTGATAGTTAATAGTTAATAGTTTAGCTATTGTTTAAATTTAGATTTAAGATATTTAGAAGTTTAGCATCTTGTAGTCCTGAAACTCGGGATTCTGTTTACTTTAATTCTAATCAACTTCTTAAAATTTGCAATATAAAATTTCAACAGTTTCTAAAATTTTTGGGTCTAATGTCAATTAAAACCTTAATA
>CALEUX010000037.1 GCA_937920475.1 uncultured Marinilabiliaceae bacterium | reverse complement strand
TATATTATCATTCTTTTCAACTACATTTTTAGCCTCGCTAAAAAAAGCATCCCTGAAAGGATGGTAATAACTGTTCAATATTTCTGTTTTAATCGAATTGTCAAGCGTTTTTGTGAACTCCGAGAAAAGCGACCGCTTGTGTAACGACCGGTTTAAATCGACCAATAATCGGGAAGTTTCACTGTAAACAGAGAAATTAACGCCAGTGTTTTTCAATGCATTGAACAACTCCAGCGCTCCATTATCAAAACCACGATGAGTATTTAACAAATCGCCTGCGTTTCGAAAAAGGTGCTGATAAATTGGCGGAATCTGATTACCGCCATGTTCACAGGATAAAAACAGTTTTGTCATAAATAAAGTTTGTTCTCATTTAAACATTGCACTAATTGGCGATACACGTTTTTGATATTTTCGTGAGAATAATTATTATTTAAACGTCTCATTATTCTACTACTAAGCGTTCCATTTTCAACTATTTGTTTAAATGCAAAATCTAAATCGGGGTGCATTTTACCGCTCAGTTTTGCTTGCAAATGCTTCCACAATGTGCCTGCAGTAATGCCAGTTTCAGAAATCCCAAATAAGCTTAAATAATCCATGTTTGTAATTAAAGCCTTTTCGCCATTGGTAATGCAGTTCAACAAAATTTCCAACAACTCCTTTTCATGCCAATGTTGAAGCGTTTCTAAAGATATCTCTTCCAAAAGTAATACTAATACTTCTTTAATAGCCTCTGCAACGGCCAAATCGGCCAAAGGGCATTCCTGAATATCCAAAACTCTGATTTCTATGGCACCCCTGTCAAAACGGGCAATGGCGCCCCTTGAGTTTAAAAAGTGACATTCCAAAATACCTTCCGGGTCAAAAGGGGCCACATCCTGCATCATAGGCGCATAAATAAGGTTATAGTAAGCGGCTTCAGAAAAAGCCCTTTCCGGAATCACGCTGCCGGTAATGGATGGAATTCTTTGTTGATTAAATCGGTAGGTTTCGAGCCTTGTGTCGGAAATTCCTGTTGGCTTTCCATCCAGAATGGGCGAACTGGCACACAAAGCCGGTAAAACAGGCAGCAAAACCCTTATGGCAGCATGTAGCTTGCCAAATTCATCATCATTGGCAAAAGGAAGGTTAAGGTGCGTACTTTGTAAATTGCTCCATCCATGCCCGCTACAATTAAAAATACGGTTATATAAATCGTAAATTTCATTGCTGTCGTGTTCCCACAAATGAGTTTCAGTATATGGATTCATCCATGGATGTGCTGCGGTGGGCATAAGCATGGCATTAAATGATTCCAATATTCCATTTATTTTCAACACGTTATCGTAAAATGACTGAATAACAGAAACGGCATCTTTTACCGGACCATTGGTCTTAATTTCTACCAAATGGTTCACTATCTCGTTCGACCACATTATAGAACCGTTATCGAAATCTCCAACAATTTTGCCCACTACTTCTTTCATTAAAGCATCGCACAAAGGTTTAACAGAAAGAGTGCTTCTGTCAACAATCATATATTCCATTTCAATACCCATTACCTCAAACAAACCATATTGTCGTTTTTTGGGCGACTGGTTTGTGTTCGATAAACTGAAAGATGAATTGTCACTAACGGATTCCATAAATGCAAATAATTGGTTAATAGGCGAAGTTAAGGATGGAAATAATCCCAGGGAAGATTAATTAAGAGGAAGAGACTGACATACCCATAGACAGATGAGATTCAAATTTTTACCATCTACGTATCATTTCTATCAATCTAAACATCTATAATCTAATCATCTAAATCAAAACATCAGATTAAATCCAAAGAAGTTTCCATCTTCCTTATCGGTTAACCTGTTTTAATAAGAACTTGATTATCTGACTATAAATATCCTCTTTTAAAATTAAATCTTCAACACCGGCATCAATATTGGGATTGTCGTTAACCTCAATAACATACGCTTTTCCCTTAACCTCTTTTACGTCCACCCCATAAAGCCCGTTTCCTATTAGTCGTGTGGCTTTTAAAGCAGTTTCAATAATTTCCGAAGGAACATCCTCCAATTTGAACACTTCAAAATTACCGGTAACATCACCCTTCTTCTTGCTGCCCCAGTTGTAAATTTGCCAATGGTCTTTAGCCATATAATATTTACAAACAAAAAGCACCTTATTATCCAGAATACCAACGCGCCAGTCGTAACTGGTAGGTAGGAATTCCTGGGCAATAATCAGATCCGATATTTTCATCATCTCCTTAATCTTATCGCGCATCTCCTCAGGAGAATTAACCTTAACCACGCCTTGCGAAAAGGATGAATCGGGTAATTTTAAAACACATGGAAAGCCAAGTTTATGCTCAACACCTTTAACGTTCTCGCTATGAATGGTAATGGTTTTTGGAGTAGGGATTTTTGATAAAGTTAACAACTCAGCCAGATAAACCTTATTGGCACATTTCAGAATAGATTCGGGTGAATCCAGAACAGCCAGTCCTTCGCTTTGAGCCTTGCGCGAAAACCGATAAGTATGATGGTTTACGGCAGTGGTTTCCCTTATAAATAAAGCGTCAAACTCTCCTATTCGGTTGTAATCGTCCTTGCCAATTAACTCCACTGAGCAGCCAAGTCTTTCGGCCGCTTCAACAAAATTCGATATGGCTTTTTTATTGGATGGAGGCGCCTTTTCATCGGGATTAACCAAAATAGCCAAATCGTAAAGATATTTTCCCGGCTTGGCATTGTCGTAACGTTTGCGTCCAAAGTATTCACTGGCAAACTCCGACACAAATTGTAGATGATGCTCAGGTACTTCTTTAATAGGTATGGTTCTGATGGATTGTACCATCCATTTTTTGCCATCGAATACAAAACGGGCACGTAAAAATGGCGCCTGAAACAGTTTATGAAGTTCGTGAGCCAAACGGTCGTACTGCGCCGACACATTGCGCCCAAAATAAATACTCAGTACAAATTCGGACGACCGCAAATGCTTCAGGCTTTTTTGCAGAAGATTATCCAAATCGTCTGAAACTGACTTTACAATTGTTTGAGCTTTTAAATCAAGAATGTTCTTTACCGAAGGTATAACCTTTTGGCCTCTGGCACCGGCCAGAAGCGATACATAATATCCACGGGTTTGATAGGCATAATCGTAGCAAAGATTGAAAACCCTAACATTTTTCATCTTAGCATAAACTGCTTCTTCCAGGTAAGCTTTTGGGGAAATAACTTCTACTCCGTCAATATTGATATTCCACTTTTGTGGATTATTAATAACTACTAATTTTTTCATTCTTAACGGCTAATCCGATTGAGTTTTATTCTTTTGGTTTAATAATCAACATATTGGCATCGTAAGTAACAATACCCAGTAAAATGGCATTTAAAAGCCGGTTCAGGTTTACCTCGTAGTATTTTTGTCCTGCCAGAGGATTCTCCTTATATGGATCGGCAACAAAAACCGTTGATTTTTCCATGCCACACAACACCACGAAATGACCCATCGGTTCTCCTTTTAAATCATCAAATACCGATTTGTTTTTTCTATTGGTGTATTCTCGTGTTGTATTATAGAGGTAAGTAGCACTTAAACCTGTTAATACAGGAAGATTCTGGTTAAAATATCTTGATAAAATGCCTGGATTTAAATCTTCAAAAACAATGTTTCCACCCAGGGATAAAAATTTCTGATAAGCCCGTGTAGCCTCAGCAAACTTCTTTCCTTGTTTGTATTGAAGCTGTTTTTCAAGTAATTCAATAAGTTCAGCATTAGAACGACCCTGCCACGATAAATCGAACACTTTTAAGTTGTAGGTATAAATGCGTGCATCAAATCCACGTTTTAACGCATCAATGCCCAACATTACAGCCAGCGTTCCCCCATCTTCAAGAAAATCGACACTGTTAATTACCTCTTGTAAAGGTATTTCGAGCCCATGAAATTGATAAACGGCATGTAAACTAGTGGGACCACAAGTTGTGTCGTCGGGTTGAGAATGAATTTTAATAAACTTATCGGGATTCATCAAAAAACCCATATTATTGTTAATCAAACTTTTAATAGCAAGTTACAAGCATTATAAACCCTTGTAAAAACGATATCAAATGAAAGCATTTTTTTGACTGATTGTTCTATAATTCTCAATTTTTTATGCACTAATTCATCTTAATTTTCAGACAATTTCTGTTAACAAATCAGAAATACCTAATTTTGTAAGAAAAAACAATGCAACTCTTTTTTGAACCTGAGATAACCGATAACGGAAACGTTTTAAACACAGAAGAAAGCAACCATTGTGTGCGTGTTTTGCGGCATAAGGAAAATGATATTATTGACGTGATTAATGGCCACGGTAGTTTATTCAAATGCCGCATATCTGCCGCTAATGTCAGGCAATGCCAATTGGAAATTTTAGAAGAACAAAAAGAATTGCCAGCTGCTATCCATTGCCATATTGCTGTGGCCCCAACCAAAAACCTCGACCGTTTTGAATGGTTTTTGGAGAAAAGCACCGAGATTGGCATTCAAACCATCACGCCCATAACTACACGCTTCTCGGAACGTAAAGTCTTAAAAAATGAGCGTCTCGACAAAATAATTACTTCGGCCACCAAACAATCGGTAAGTTTATGGCGTCCGCAGCTTAATCCGCTAATTGATTTTAACAGTTTTATTAAAAACTGGTCGGATTCCAATAATTATCAGAAATTTATTGCGCATTGCAACAATGGAGATAAAACCCTGCTAAAAAACAGTTATACACCAGGAAACAATGTTGTTATACTCATTGGCCCCGAAGGTGATTTTGATGTGTCCGAGGTTGAATTGGCTTTGAAAACTGGTTTTAAAGCAGTTTCACTTGGAGAAAAAAGATTGAGAACCGAAACCGCAGCCTTGGTGGCCTGCCATACCATTCAACTGCTTAATGAGGTGTAGACCTATTGGTTTATATGTAATCTTTAAGGCTCTTTTTTGATAAGTAGTCGCGTAATTCAAAAGAAATTTTGTACGATAAATCGCCCATCAGGCAGCTACCAAACGGACAAATCTCCTTGTGACCTGGACACGATTGCACTTCAAATTTGCCTTCAATACATTCATAAATGTTCAGCAGTGAAATATCTGCTGGATCTTTTTTAAGCACAAAGCCACCACTGGGCCCACGATTTGAGTGAATGTAACCCTCTTTGGCCAGCCGTTGCATTATTTTAGCTATATGGTGCCGCGAGCTCTGAATGGATTCAGCAATCTGGCCAACATTAACAACCTCTTTCGACCTGGCAATAAGCACCATGCTGTGTAATCCAATGGTGGCTGCTTCAGATAAGGCAATAATCTGTGACATTTAAAAGTATATTAACTACCTGTAATTATTAATGATGGCTGTAATTATTTTTTATATTCCTGACGGAATTAATGGAGTGAAAAATTTGCAAAGCTTAGAATTCTCATTCTAAGCTTTGCGTTTTATCAGTAACAGGCTGTTATCAATTTTGAAACTTCCTCTACCTTAAACTTTTTATTTCCCTTGTTCCAACCGTAAAGTATGTGTAGGTTGATCGCAAACAGAAGCAGGTCCAAAATACTGAATTGGTCCGGGATAAACATACATGGTATTTACTGCCCATTCTTCGCGGTGTTGCACCAGTTTGTTAAACGGTTTGCCATTTAAATCAACCAAAGCTTTCTGAATTACAGGCTTCATTTGTCCATGTCTTTTCTCCATATTCATCATCATGGTTATCGGAGCTCCGCCAGGAATCCACTGATCAGCCGGAGCTGTCAGATTTTTTACCGATGCCATATAACCTGATTTACCTTCTTCAATTAACAACGAAGCTGTAAAACCCAATGTGTAACAATAATCCGCGTCAAAATTAGATGGAGAAGCACAACGGCCTTCATAGCCAAAGAAATGCGGCTGACCACTAAATTTACCATCAAACTCACCGGCCTTTTTCATCTTTTTGGTTTTGGCCTTTACCATATCAATCAACAACTTTTCGGTCTCAATCATAGACACCTGAACGTTGCCATGAGGATCTCTGTCGAGCAACAGTTGATTGGCAAAACTATTTGGCAGACTCAGGAATACTTCAGCCGATTCAGGCGATAGTTTTTCAGCTACCAACTCGCGGCGTTCGCGTTTACTTTCAACGCTCAAAGCATCAATATCGAAATGTGCCAGCAAGTCGTTCAATTCGGAAATTAATGTTTTCATGGCTGGAATAAATTCAACCAATCCTTCCGGAATTAAAACAACACCAAAATTTTCACCTCTGTCGGCACGTTTAACCACCACATCAACAATGGATGAGATAACTTCGTCAAGAGTCATTCCCTTTTTCTCAACTTCTTCGGAAATAATGGTGATGTTTGGCTGAGTTTGCAAAGCACACTCCAGCGTAATATGAGAAGCAGAGCGTCCCATTAATTTAATGAAGTGATAGTATTTCTTTGCAGAGTTAGCATCGCGCTGAATATTACCAATAAGTTCACTGTAAACCTTACAAGCTGTATCAAAACCGAATGAAGTTTCAACTACCTCATTTTTAAGGTCACCATCAATAGTTTTGGGGACACCAATAACCTGGATACCAGTTTTCTTTTGAAGAAAATACTCAGCCAACACACAGGCATTGGTGTTGGAATCATCGCCACCAATAACCACCAAAGCGTTAATATTTAAAGCCTTGCAATTCTCAATAACTTTCTGGTATTGAGCTTCTTCTTCAAGTTTAGTACGTCCCGAACCAATAATGTCGAAACCACCGGTATTGCGATAATGGTTTACAACATCTGCAGTTAGTTCGGTGTACTGATTGTCAACCAAACCACTTGGGCCCCCCAGAAAACCATACAGTTTGCTCTTACTATTAAGTTTCTTCAAACCATCAAATAGCCCCGAAATAACATTATGACCACCCGGTGCCTGACCTCCTGACAGAATAACCCCCACATTTACTGCAGGATATTCCTTTTTCTCCGAACCGGCTTCAAAAGTAATTACCGGCATACCATAAGTGTTGGGAAACATTTTTTCAATCTCAGCCTGGTCGGCAACCGATTGAGTCTTTTTACCCTCAACTATTTTAACCGTGCCTTGTAAAGACTTCGGCATTTTGGGAACATAACTTTCCCTGGCAATCTGAAGTGGACTTTTTATCATTGTAGGTGTGTTTAAATATATTATTTTAAAATTTAAGCCTTTAAAATGAAGAATTAAGCAGCCGTTCTTCATGAACAATTGAAATGCAAATTTGAGAATATTTTCGCAAACATAAAAAAATGAAGCACTATTATTGACAAATTGAAATGCATCACTCCAAATTTGTTTGAATTTATTGAACCAACCACATTCAATTTATTGGGTTTTCATACTGATTAGGTTAATTAACTAACCTTCTCACCAACTCGGTAATTCACTACTTTTTGTATATTTGCAGCATAAACAGGTAAATATGCCCCGGTATTCCATTATTATCCCGGTTTATAACCGTCCCTATGAATTAAATGAGCTGCTTGGCACTATTGCTTTGCAAAGTTTTACCGACTTTGAAGTGGTGGTGGTTGAAGATGGTTCTTCCATAAAGTCAGAAGCGGTGTGCAACGAGTTTTCGAATCGCTTTTCAATACATTATGTTTATCAGAACAACACCGGCCCAGGCCCTGCCCGAAACACTGGTGCAGAGAAAGCGCATGGAAGATGGCTTATTTTTCTGGATTCTGATTGTATGCTCCCCCCCAATTATTTGGAAATAGTTGATAAAGAAGCTGATTGCGAAGAATTTGATTGTTTTGGAGGCCCCGATAAAGCCCACCCAACATTTAATACCATTCAAAAAGCCATAGGATATGCCATGAGTAGTGTGTTAACTACTGGTGGGATAAGAGGCGCCAGAGAAAAACTCGATATTTTTTACCCAAGAAGCTATAATCTGGGAGTACGCAAATCGGTATTTATGGCCATGAAGGGTTTCTCAACCATGCGTTTTGGCGAAGACCTCGATTTTAGCATGAGATTGCTCGAAAAAGGCTATTCTACCCGGTTAATCAGGAAAGCATTTGTTTTTCATAAACGACGTAACAATTTCCGCTCTTTTTTTAAGCAGATATTTAATTCCGGCATTGCCCGCATAAATCTCGAATTCCGTCATCCTAACACCATAAAACCAGTTCACTGGCTACCAGCTCTTTTTGTTTTGGGCCATATTCTGATAATAGCAGTTTCAATTAAGTTCCCCGTCCTGTTATTAACCTTACTGGTTGTTCCTGTAATTGTTTTCTTTCATGCCTTGTCAGTAACCAAAGAATTTCGAACATCTTTATGGGCTGTTGTAGCTACTTTAGTTCAAACCATAGGCTACGGACTAGGATTCCTTAAAGCTTTGGTTTTAAGAGGAATTTTCAGAAAGAAAGAGTTCCACGATTTTGAGAGAAATTTTTATAAATGATGTTTATATCTTGGCTTCCCTCTCATTTTTTGGATAGAACTCAATCTCACTCAGAAAACAACAATACATTGGTAATCAATTTCTTTGGGCCAACCCCAGATAGTTTTTGTTGCATTGGTGTATTAAGTCACGAACGCTTTTTTTGGATGGCGAAGGCAACAGTTTTCTTAATTCTTCATCACTAAACTCCAGAATTAATCTTCTTAGGAAGCTACCTTTTCGGTTAAGAAAAGCAATTTCATTTGGTAAATGTTTGTTCATCGGCAATAGTTTGATGGTTTATACAGGTTAAACGTTTCTCTAAAAAAGTTATTATACATAAAACAAAAAAAACACCTTGAAATACCATGTTATGATATCGCAAGATGTAAATCAAAATTGCATTGCTAACCAAAAAAATCTACCGTTTTATTGTGGGATAGATAGGGTTATATCTTTCTCCTCCATCATTTTGCGCAAATTAATAAGTGCATAACGCATTCGTCCAAGTGCTGTGTTAATACTAACATTGGTTTCTTCAGCAATTTCCTTAAAGCTTAAACCCATATAATGTCTCATTTTTACAACTTCGCGCTGACTTTCAGGAAGTTGTTCAACCAAAACGGCAACATCTTTTAAAACTTCATCGTGAACCATACGTTCTTCGATGCTGCTATCGGTTAATTTTTGGTTGTTAAAGATATCATTGGGATAATCTTCATTATAAACCATTGGTAAATGCTTCTGTTTCCTGAAATGGTCAATAATAAGATTATGAGCTATGCGCATAACCCAGGATGTGAACTTGCCCGATTCGGCATACCGTCCTTGCATAATGGAACAATGAACCTTTAAAAAAGATTCCTGAAAAATATCCTCGGCAAGCTCCTGGCGCTTAACCATTAAATAAATATAGGAGAAGACTTTTTGTTTATGCCTTTCAACAAGAATCTCGAAGCATTTTTGATTCCCTGAAATAAAACCTTTTACAAGCTCCTCGTCCGACAGTTGATATATTTCTGTCATAACCAGTAATTTAATGTTAACTTGTAAAGGTTTTCCCTATAGGCACATCTGTTTTGAAGTTTACAATAGGCGAATAAATAAAAAAATGTTTATAAATCCAAGCGTTTTGTTATAAAATTGTATTAAACAACATTATTTATTACAATTCGAAGAGTTTGGTACCATCTAAATTGCCTTGCATTTCTACCATCTCAAATTTGTTTAATATCTTTGCCCGATTAATGATGAACCAATGAGTAGCAAAGATATTACGGCCAACACACATATCCTTATAAAAGGAGCGCGGGTACATAACCTTAAAAATATTTCCATTGCCATACCTCGAAACCGGTTTGTGGTTATTACCGGCGTATCTGGCTCAGGAAAAAGCTCTCTGGCTTTTGATACGTTGTATGCCGAAGGCCAGCGCCGCTATGTAGAAAGCTTAAGTGCCTATGCGCGTCAGTTTTTAGGACGAATTGACAAGCCGGAAGTTGACTATATTAAAGGGATTCCACCTGCAATAGCCATTGAGCAAAAGGTTAATACCCGAAATCCTCGGTCAACAGTGGGTACTTCCACCGAAATTTATGATTATCTGAAACTTTTGTTTGCCCGGATAGGAAAAACTTATTCGCCTGTTTCGGAAAATGAAGTTAAACGACATCATGTTACCGATGTAGTTGATGCTATTAACTCATATCCGGCTGACACAAAAGTGGCCATTTTAGCGCCGGTTTTTGTACCCGACGACCGTACCTGTTTCAACCATCTTGAAATTCTCTCAAAACAGGGCTTTACACGAATCGAAGTCAACGGTAATTTTATCCGTTTGGATGAATTTCTGGCTTCGGACCAATTAAATACCGACAGCAAGGGTTGTAATATCAATCTGGTTATCGACCGGGTAAGTGTTAATCTGGATGATGCTGATAACAATTCAAGGATTGCCGATTCAGTGCAAACAGCATTTTTTGAAGGACGAGGAGAATGCATGGTTAAAATCTTCACCAACAACACGGTTTCAACCTCTGTTTTCTCAAATCGCTTCGAAGCCGATGGAATCACGTTTGAAGAGCCATCTGAGCACATGTTCACCTTTAACAATCCAGTGGGGGCATGTCCTAAATGCGAGGGATTTGGCAGTGTTATTGGCATAGATGAAGATTTGGTAATCCCCAATAAAAACCTTTCTGTGTTTGAGGATGCCATTGCTTGTTGGAAAGGCGAGGTTATGAGCGAATGGAAAGATTTGCTGATTCGTAATGCACATAAATTCGATTTTCCTGTTCACAAACCATATTATGAGCTAAGCGTTGAACAACGCAGACTTCTATGGATCGGCAACCGTTATTTTCATGGTCTGAATGAGTTTTTCAATCATTTGGAAGAGAAGCTCTATAAAATTCAAAACCGTGTTATGTTGGCCAGATACAGAGGTAAAACAGTTTGTCCCGACTGCAACGGTACTCGTTTAAAAAAAGAAGCCAGCTGGGTAAAAATTGCTAATCACAGCATCAGCGATCTGGTGTTAATGCCTGTATATCAATTGTTTAACTTTTTCAGTAACATCCAGCTGCCAGAGCATGATTTAAAAGTAGGGAAACGATTACTTACAGAAATAACATCGCGTTTAAGTTTTCTCAACCGTGTCGGGTTGGGGTATCTAACACTCAACAGACTCTCTTCTACCCTTTCGGGCGGCGAAAGCCAGCGTATTAATCTGGCAACCTCATTAGGAAGTAGTTTAGTGGGCTCCTTATATATACTTGACGAACCAAGCATCGGCCTTCATTCACGTGACACACAACTGCTGATTGGTGTTTTAAGAAATCTGCAAAAACTAGGAAATACAGTTATTGTGGTTGAGCATGATGAAGAAATCATTCGTGCCTGCGACGAAATTATTGATATTGGCCCCGGAGCCGGTCAGCATGGGGGGTTAGTGGTTTACCAGGGAGCATTCGGCAACCTCAGTTCGGTGAGCGAAAGCCTCACCACGCAATATTTAACCGGTTCAAAAAAAATTGAATTACCCAGAAGTCGAAGAAGTTGGAACCAGAAACTGGAAGTTATTGGAGCACGGGAGAATAATCTGAAAAACGTAACCACTCAATTTCCATTAAACGTGTTAACTGTTGTTACAGGTGTGAGTGGTTCGGGTAAATCATCACTCATAAAAAAAGTACTTTATCCGGCACTTAAAAAAATTAAAGGTGGTTTTGCCGACAGAACCGGGACTTTCGATTTATTACGAGGTGATATCCATGCCATATCTGATGTTGAATTCATTGATCAGAATCCCATTGGCAAATCGTCCCGATCAAATCCGGCTACCTACCTTAAAGCCTGGGATGAGATTCGCAAACTCATGTCGGAGCTTAAACCTGCTGATATTGCAGGGCTAAAACCCGCTCATTTTTCTTTCAATGTTGAAGGCGGCAGATGCGACGAATGTCAGGGTGAAGGCACCATCAAAGTTGAAATGCAGTTTATGGCCGACATCATTCTCACCTGCGAAAGCTGTCATGGAAAGCGTTTTAAACCTGAAATACTGGAAATCAGCTATCACGGCAAAAATGTTTTCGACATTTTAGAAATGACTGTAGATGAAGCTATTGATTTCTTTAGCCAGCAAAAAGAAACCACCGACAAACGCATCGTGTCTAAGTTAAAACCTCTGGCCGATGTTGGCCTTGGCTATGTAAAACTTGGCCAGTCGTCAAGCACTTTGAGTGGTGGTGAAAGTCAACGAGTTAAACTGGCCTCTTTCCTGGCTTTGGAACGTAATGAACCTACTCTGTTTATCTTTGATGAACCCACCACGGGTCTCCACTTTCATGACATCCATAAATTACTAAAAGCCTTTCAGGCGCTTTTGGACAAGGGACATTCCATAATAGTTGTTGAGCACAATATGGAAATTATTAAATCGGCCGACTGGGTTATTGATTTGGGTCCTGAAGGTGGTGATGATGGTGGGTACCTCGTTTTTGAAGGAACTCCCGATAAATTGGTATACGAATCTAAATCCTACACCGGAAAATATCTGAAACCATATCTGACATAAAAGTCTGCAAAATAAGAAACCTTTGGTAAGTAATGGCGTAAACTGTTATTGAGTGTGCTGTAATTTGGAATTTATTTCGTTTATTGCAGCAGCTATCAAACAATTGTATCCGGTTGTATTACAATTGTTGGTTAATTATACTAACATTCAATCATTCAATATTAACGCACTTCTATGAGAAACATTTACACCATTTCATTTTATCTGTTTTTTTGGCTTTTGGGGCAGTCTGGTTTGTTCTGTTCCGATATGTATGCCAATGAACCGCTTAATGCCGGAACGTGGAATAATAACACACCGCCATCGGCTGTAATTACTTACCCACACAGCAATGCATATTATCAGGCTGGTAGTGATATTGTTTTCAGAGTTTATTCTACCGATAAAGGAGGAACGTTTGCCGAAGGTACAGTTACCAAAGTAGAATTTTTTGTTGACAATGTAAAAGTCCACGAATCGCCAACACATGTCAATCATACTTATTCTTATGTGCTGGAAAATGTACAGGTAGGAGAATACAGGCTAACAGCCCGTGCCACCGACAATTTGGGTGCTGAATTTACATCTGCAGGCGTTCTTTTACATGTGGGCACTCAACCCGTAATGCGAAGAGGAATGAGTGCAGGTAAAGGGAAATATATTGGTAATATTTTGGCAGGTAGCACTGTTCGTTCCGACTACTTGCAATATTGGAACGGTGTTACAGCTGAAAATGCGCACAAATGGGGAAGCATTGAAAATACCAGAAACGATATGAGATGGTCCACAGGCGATAACATATATAATTTTGCCAGAGCCAATCATCTTATGTTCAGGTATCATGCCATTGCCTGGGGCAGCCAGTACCCTAAATGGCTCGAGAGTCTTAATCCCACAGAATTTCAGGCCGAGATTGAAGAATATATGTTTGAAATGTCGAAGCGTTATCCTTATATGGATCAGATTGATGTGCTTAATGAAAATCTCTATCTCAATACCTGGAACGGACAGGAACATGCAGCAGGTACACCTTATTTCAGAGCTGGATTAGGCGGACCCGGTGTAACTGGTTACGACTGGGTCATTTGGTTATTTGAAAAAGCACGCTACTATTTTCCGAATTCCAAATTAGTAATGAACGATTTTGAACTGGAAAATAATCCTGCAGGCATTAATGAAATGCTTGCCGTTGTGAAGGTTCTTCGCGATCGTGGTCTTATCGACGGATTTGGAACCCAGGCGCATACTTTCAATGTTGACGGAATGTGGAGTAACACTACTACATTAAAACAACGCATCGACCTGATGGCTTCAAGTGGCGTTCCCGTTTATGTTACAGAGTTGGACCTGACCGGTTCTCCTGCTTCTGAAGCCAATCAACTGCGTGCCTATCAGAATATTTTCCCTGTTTATTGGGAACATCCTGCAGTAGCTGGAATAACATTATGGGGATATGTTGAAGGACAAACATGGATGACCGGAACAGGTATCATCAATAGCAACGGAACCAAGCGAAGTGCACTGCTTTGGCTTGAAAATTATATGGCACAACGACCCAATGTAGGTTATCCATTTGGAGGTGAAGAACAAAATCCGAATGAACCCACCAACCTGTTGGTTAACGGTGATTTTGAAATGGGAACAATAGGCTGGGATATTCAGAACCACAGTGGCGCTAATGGAACTTTTACTGCAATTTCAAACACCGATATGTCGGGTTCATATGCATTAAAAATATGTGCCACCAGTACCGGTACGGCCAACTGGCATGTACAGGTTAGGCAAAATGCTCCTTTTGAGTCAGGCAAAAAATATGAGATCTCGTTTATGGCCAAAGCTGATGCCTCCCGTTCCATGGCTGTGGCTATTCAACAGGAAGGTGGTGCATGGACCACTCATTTCCAGAATGATGTTAATTTAACAACTAATCCACAATCTTATTCTTTTGTGTTTAACCCAACCAGTTCTGATGCTACAGCCAAATTAAAGTTCTATACAGGAACAAATTCAACATGTGTTTATATTGACCGTGTGGTTTTTCGTGAAATGGTAAGTTCTTCGGTTCAGAAACCTTTGCAAAAGCCTATTATGCAGGTTTTTCCAAATCCTGTTAAAGATCAATTATATGTTGTTGGCGATGGGCGTTCTGCAGAGGTGAATTATGAGATATTTAACTCAGTTGGACAACCTGTTATGCGAGGTGTTGTGGCTGATGGCGCATCCATTTCAACTTATAACCTGGCAAAAGGCGTATATTTCATTCGTATTTCATACGGCGAAACTTTCGAGGTTCATACCATTGTGAAGGAATAGCTTTAGCTAACCAATGTGATTTTAAAGGTATAACATATCCCGGTGCAGTCTTTGTATCAGCATAAAAAGAGGGTGTCTCAAAAGTTCGAGACACCCTCTTTTTATTCGTACACCTCACGGGAAGTTTTATATATTCAATTCTCCGGGACTTTAAAGAAGTTATGAGACACCCTCTTTAATGTTTTAACCAACTATTTTTTCTTTGTATTATTTGCTTTTACGCCAAATAGTATGGCTACACAACCTCCTAATACAGTTGACTTTTGTTTAGTATCAGGCACTTTAATGTGGACAATCATGGTACCTGTAGATTTGGCTTCAAAGTCCCAAACCTGAGCAAACTGATGGTCAGCATTATCAAAAATCACATTTCGTTGGTCGTCCAGAATTCTTATTCTAAGTTTAGGTAAGCTTTCAACAGTGGCTACCACCAAGCGGTATTCTTCTCCTTCAAAAAACGTTTTATACAGTTCGGCCGATTCGCCTTCTTCCATGTAAGTGGCATTGTAGTTACCATCATGAATAAAAGGAGCCAACTGTGGTTTGGCAATATTTCGTGCAAAACTGATACATTGCGCCTGAGCATTGTTTGCTGGTACAATAAAAGCTATAAAAAGAAAAAAACAGAATATAACTAACCACCTCATCGGATAAACTCAACTGATATATTTAACAACTAAGAGATAAACTCATTTCTAATCTCAACCACCTTATTTATCAAACGCTCAAAAACCTCATTCGACATAAATGTTTCAGCCTCAGAACGAATAATTGTCATCTGTTTTTCAGGAATGGTTTCGGCTTCCACTTTGGACGTTGTAACAATTCGTATTTCATCGAAAATGGCTTTTAATTGTTCCATTTTTCCGGTTAAATATTGGATATCAGAATTATTCTGATGATTCTCGAGCAAACTTAAAACGGTTTGCAATGATAGTTTCTGATAAACAATGCGATCAATAAGGCGGGGATTTTTATCCAACGAACCGTTAGTAAGCTGTGTGGCAATATATAAGCCTTCTACCCAACCGCCAACCAGAACCATCACTGCAATGGTGGGCCTGTCGTTTTCAGTCAGGTAGGCATTGGAATTCATAAAAGTTTCAGAGATAATATCCATCACCACTTCGCGGTTATTCATGTTTTCTTCCAAACGGCGAATGGTGGTTTCATCAATGGCACCTAAAATACCTAACTGTTCGGCCAACTTGCGCGATGCACCCATATATTTCAGGGTATTCTGTGTTTGATCGAACAAACTGGTATAGCTCATATCGGCGCTGTAAACCCCAAGATTTAGAGCCATTTTTAAATTGGTATTGTACTTTGAGAGATTTTCCAGGTCATTCAACAGATCAGGATCATATGTTGCCCCTGCCCTTTTAATTAACATGGCTGTTTCGAGCGGTGAAGGCAAAGAGTAAAAAATCAATTTCGATTTATTAAAATCTTCCATTAGTTGCTCATCAACTGACCCAATAATGGCAGATTCTTCACTTTTTTCCTTTTTCTGACTTTGGCAGGTGCACGAATAAACCAAGCTGGAAATGAGTGCAATAGAAATTAAATAAACAAAGCCATAAACGATTCTTTTCATAACAGGTTAAGTATTGAAGTAAGATAATGAAGGGATTTAATTATGTAAAGCTCTGTACATCAAAATAATATTATAACAACAAGAATTATTCTCAATCTTAAAACCCTTGCTTCCAAGGAATCCTAAAATTACACATTATCAATGAAAAACAAAATTCTGGTATAAAAAAAATCCCCGGAGATAATCCAGGGACCAGAAATAACGTTATTATTTTTCAGAATTATTCAAAAGAAGAGAAGTATTTCATAAACTGGGCCCGTTCATATAAACCTGGATTTTTTATTTTTCCATAATTCATCAGCCCTCGGAAATCCTCAATAGAACCGAATTTTTTATTATCCATCCAGTTTTCAAGTTTTTTAAGCATAGCTGTAATTGTGTTGGGCCCTCCCTTGTATACCGATGAACAAACCTGAACAGTTTTTGCTCCTGCCAGCAATTGTTTAATAACAGCATCTCCATCATGTACACCTGTTGACGCTGCAATGTCAACATTCTTCACTTTATCACTCACAATGGCCACCCATCTTAAAGAATGGCGGATATCGGCAGGATGGCTGAATACTTCAGATGTTGTAAGTGACAAATTGTAAATATCAATATCGGGTTCGTAAAAGCGATTAAATAACACGACTCCTTTGGCGCCCGAAACCGAAAGTTTGTTAACAACCGAAACCAGATTGGAGAAATTATTACCCAGTTTCATTGCTACCGGTATAGAAATAACCTTGCTTACCATGTCTGCAATTTGGTAGTAAGTTTCCTCATAGGCAGATGCATCGCTGTTTTTATCGGTGTTGAGCACAAACAGATTCAACTCGAGCGCATCGGCTCCTGCTTTCTGAATTTGCTGGGCAAAATCAATCCACTCATTGGATGAAAAACAGTTAATACTGGCTATAACTGGAATATCAACAGCTGCTTTGGCTTCTTTTATAAGTTTTAAGTAGGCAGAAACTGAATTATCGCGCGAATACTCTTTTATATAATCCATAGCTTCGGGGTAATCTGTACCCTCGCTCGCCTGAAGCACCCTGTTTACTTCATGAAGTATCTGCTCTTCAAACAGCGATTTTAAAACCACGGCACCAGCACCGGCATCCCTTAACTTTTTAATTTTTTCAACACTATTGGTCAATCCTGAACTTCCAACAATGACAGGATTTTTCAATTTTAAACCCAGATAGGTTGTTTCCAAATTTGCCATAATGCTATAATTTGATTCGATTATTGATATACAAATATAACCAAAAGCCTCAATCTGCAAAGCACATTAATAATATTCGCGGGCGCCAAAAATAGCACTACCAACACGAACAAGTGTACTACCTTCTTCAATAGCAATTAAATAATCGTCCGACATGCCCATGCTTAAAATTTTAAAACTCTCATCATCGTTAAAATACACGGCCTTTATCCTGTCAAACAAACCTTTAAGCCCTCTGAATTCCTGTTGTACCTGTTCCTGATTGTTGGTAAAAGTAGCCATTCCCATTAAGCCACAAATTCGAATGTTTTTAAGCTGAGGGCATGCTTCATTTTTAAACATACTAATAATCTCCTCTTCTAAAAAGCCAAATTTGGTGGTTTCGGCGGCAATATGGACTTGTAGCAGGCAATCAATAATGCGGTTATTTTTTAAGGCTTCCTTATTGATGACCTGAAGCAACTTAAAAGAATCTACGCCATGTATCAGGTTTATAAACGGGGCTATATATTTTACTTTGTTCGATTGAAGATGCCCAATCATATGCCATACAGCATCTTTAGGCATCAGAGGCACTTTTGATGTTAGTTCCTGAACCTTATTTTCTCCAAAATGCCGTTGGCCGGCATGATATGCCTGCAAAAGGGTTTCAACCGGGTGCGTTTTGGATACTGCAACCAATGTAACACTGGCAGGAATGGTCTCTTTTATGCTATTTAATCTATCTGCTACCGACATATCTAAATGCTTTCTAATATTTGCATCATGCAAAGTTATCTAAAATGTTAAAACAAGCACAAATAAAAAACCGGCAGAGTTCATGTGCCGGTTTTATAATGTTTTGTAAACAGATTCAATTTAATCGAGCGTATGAATCACCAGCCCGGAGCGAAGTTTTGGTTCAAACCAGGTGGTTTTAGGCGGCATAATGTTTCCTGAATCGGCAATATCGATTAATTGCTTCATAGATACTGGAAACAGTGCAAATGCAACTTTCATTTCGCCCGAGTCAACCCGTCGCTTTAATTCTTCCAATCCTCTGATACCTCCAACAAAATCAATCCGTTTTGAAGTTCTTAAATCATCGATGCCAAGAATTTTATCCAATACGTGTTCCGAAAGAACAGTAACATCTAAAACGCCTATGGGGTCAGCATCGTTATAAGTTCCTTGTTTTGCAATAAGTCGGTACCATTTGCCCGAAAGATACATCGAAAATTCATGAAGTTCAGATGGTTTATAAATTTCAGAGCCCTTATCTTCAACAATAAAAGCTGTGCCAAGTGCTTTCAGAAAACCCTCTTCCGATAAACCATTCAAGTCTTTTACCAACCGGTTATAATCAATTATAGCCAGCTGATTATCGGGGAAATGAACCGCCATAAAGAAATTATACTCTTCGGTACCGGTATGCGCGGGATTGGCCTTTTGCCGCTCCAACCCTACCCTGGCTGCAGCAGCAGTGCGATGGTGACCATCGGCCACATAGGTACAAGGAACTTTGGTTGCAAATAATTTTTCGATACGGGCATTTATTGCAGCATCAGTTATTACCCAGAAATGATGTCCAAAACCATCCTCAGCAATAAAATCGTATTCTGCAGGTTTCGAAACTATATCCTTTACAATTTTATCAATTTCAGGAACAGCCTTATAGCTAAAGAAAACCGGCTCAATATTGGCATTATTGATATTGATATGAATCATCCGGTCGTCTTCTTTATCGGGACGTGTTAATTCATGCTTTTTAATAACACCATTGGCATAGTCGCTGCAGGCAGCACACCCAACAATACCATATTGAGTGCGTCCATTCATGGTTTGAGCGTAAATATAGAATTGTGGCTGACCATCCTGTACCAGCCAACCTTTCTCTTTAAACTTTCTAAAATTTTCAACCGATTTTTGATACACAATTTCAGAATGCACATCAATTCCCTTTTCGCAATCAATTTCGGAACGGGTAACGCGCAACAATGAGCATTCTTTTCCCTCCGCCATACGTGCAGCTTCTTCGCTGTTCATAACATCGTATGGTAAACACGACAGATTTTTCACAATTTCAGGAGATGGGCGCCATCCCCTGAATGGTTTAACAATGGCCATAAGCTGGTTATTAATTAATAGGGATTATTATTTATTAACCCGGTAGGTTTCATCACCGGTTTTAAAGAAATTAACTATTTGCTTAGCTGCAGCAACACCCGCATTAACATTGGCTTCTTCGGTTTGAGCCCCCATTTTTTTAGGCGTAAAGAAGTAGCGACCTGCAAATTTCTCCTCAAAAATGGCTTGGTTGCCGGGGATGATATCCGATACATACATAAAGTCGGAACGCTCCTCCATTAAAGCAACTAACTCGTCTTCGTTAATAACCTCTTTACGGGCAGTGTTTACCAAAACAGCTCCTTTAGGCATTAATGACAGAAGTTTTTTGTTGATTGATTTTTTGGTTGCATCGTTGGCGGGAATATGGAGCGAAATAAACTGACAGGTTTTATAAAGTTCTTCAACAGAGTTCACCGGCTCCACACCATCGGCTTTCATCCGGTCGGCGCTTACAAACGGGTCGAAAGCATAAACCTTCATGCCAAATCCTTTGGCAATTAATCCAACGTAATAGCCCACATTACCATAGGCATGAATCCCTATGGATTTGCCTCTTAATTCTGAGCCGGTTGATCCGTTGTAATGTTTTCGTATCGCTAAAATAAGCATACCAAAAACCAATTCGGCTACTGCGTTGGAATTTTGCCCTGGCGTATTCATGGCCACAACATTTTTAGCGGTGCAAGCTGCCAAATCCAGATTATCGTATCCTGCTCCTGCTCTTACAACAATGCTTAACTTTTTAGCAGCATTGAGCACATTGCTGTTAACAATATCAGAGCGCACAATCAGACCATCAACATCTTCAACAGCTGCAAGCAACTCAGCTTCAGAGGTATATTTTTCGAGCAACTCGAGCTTGCATCCGGCATTTTCAACAACAGATCTAATTTGATCAATGGCAACCTTTGAAAAAGGTTTGTCGGTGGCAACCAATACTTTCTTCATATTTTTATTTTTGGTCTGGTTAAAATATTAAATAAACTTCAGAGATGTGAATTGTGTAAAAATAATCACAAATAAAAACTCAAAGGGGAAGAATGTAAAAAAACAAACTTCCCCTCTAATCATTCCTTTTCAATATTAATGTAACCGTTCAAACTCCTTCATGGTATCAACCAGAGCCTGAACGCTTTCAATTGGCATGGCATTGTAAACAGAGGCTCTGAATCCACCAACCGATCGGTGTCCTTTCAGCCCAACCATTCCTTTTGAAGCGGCAAATTCGCTGAATGGTTTTTCTAATTCTTTGTATTCATCATTCATCACGAAACAAATGTTCATGATTGAACAGTCTTCAATGTTTTTAACAGTACTTCTAAAAAGCTTATTCCTGTCAATCTCAGCATACAGTATGTCAGCTTTTTTAATGTTTCTTTTTTCCATTTCTTTCATACCGCCCTGATCTTTCAACCATATCAAGGTTTGTAAAGCGGCATAAACAGGCAACACAGGTGGTGTGTTATACATGCTGTCGTTGTCGATATGAATTCTATAATCCAACATACTTGGGATGGCTCTGTCTACCTTTCCAAGAATATCCTTTTTAACAATTACAAAGGTAACTCCTGCAGGTGCCAAATTCTTTTGAGCCCCACCATAAATTAGGGCGTATTTGGATACATCAACAGGGCGCGAAAAAATATCGGATGACATATCGGCCACCAATGGAATATTTACATCTAAATCTTTCCTTATTTCTGTACCAAAAATGGTATTATTGGTAGTAATGTGGAAATAGTCGGCATCGGAAGGAATTGAATATCCTTTGGGAATGTACGAAAAATTCTCATCTTTTGAAGAGGCAACCTCAACAGCCTCACCAAAAAATTTGGCTTCTTTGAGCGCTTTTGATGCCCATGTTCCGGTGTTTAAATAGGCAGCCTTTTTGTTCATCAGGTTAAAGGGCACCATACAAAACTGAAGACTGGCTCCTCCACCTAAAAAGAGTACTTCGTATCCGGCGGGAACATCAAGTAATTCCTTCACCAGATTTCTGGCCTGATCCATAACCGCCATGAATTCTTTGTCGCGATGCGATACTTCCATAACAGAAAGACCCGTTCCGGCAAAATTCAGGACTGCTTCGGCAGTATTTTTAATTGTGAATTCGGGCAATATTGATGGCCCGGCAGAGAAATTGTGCTTCTTCATCAGATATATTTATTAGAGTAGAATGGTCGATAGTACATTAATACAAAAATTGAAACAATCACATTTTTCAAAGACATGATTTTTTACATCTTTTTGCGGTGATAAAGTTACAACTAATACCGCTTTACTAATAGCAGTGGTAATATTTTTTTTATGTTTTTTTTCAACCAAATTACCAACAACATATTTTATTTAAAAACACTCTATTAACTACCTTATATAGGTAGGTTAAGCTTGGGATAATAATCAATTTTCTTTCTTTTCGATAATAAAAAGAAGTTTAATTGTGGGTTATTGTCACAAAAAATGCATTACAAAAGCAAAAAAGTTACCATTTGAAAGCTACTTAATGAAAGGGGGCTTAACTATTTTTGCTTTTAAATCGCGATTACGGATTCGTATAAATATTGTATCGTTGGTTTTAAGATAGTCAGCATTAATATAACCCATACCAATGCCTTGTTTTAAAACAGGTGACATGGTCCCAGATGTAACATGGCCTATTATATTACCACTGTTATCTACAATCTCATAATCTTTCCGGGGAATTCCTTTCTCTTCTAATACAAAACCTTTTAGCATTTTTGCAACACCCTGTTGTTTCTGCTTAAGCATCAATTCTTTGTCAATTAAATCTTTACCATCTTTTAATTTGGTAATCCATCCCAATCCGGCTTCAATAGGTGAGGTATGATCGTCAATATCGTTACCATATAAACAAAAACCCATTTCCAAACGCAAAGTATCACGTGCACCTAACCCAACCGGAATTAATCCCTCTTTAGAACCATTATCCAATATGGCATTCCATATTTTAACAGCATCCTTATTATACATATATAATTCAAAACCTCCGGCACCTGTATAACCGGTATTGGAGATAATCACTTCATCAACACCGGCAAACGGTCCGGTTGTAAAATGATAATACGGTATTTCTGAAAGATTAACCTGAGTCAGTTTTTGCAGAATGGAAACCGCTTTGGGCCCCTGAATGGCCAATTGGGAAATTTTATCACTTGCATTTTCCAGTTCTACCCCTTCTTCATTGTGAAGCACACACCAATTCCAGTCTTTCTGAATGTTAGCAGCATTTACCACCAGTAAATACTTTTCTTCAGAATACTGATATACCAATAAATCGTCAACAATACCCCCGTTCCCGTTTGGAAAACAAGAGTACTGGATTTTTCCCGGGGTGAGCATTGCCACATCATTGGAAGTAATACGTTGTAAATATTCGATGGCTTTTGGTCCCTTAACCCAGAATTCGCCCATGTGCGACACATCAAAGATTCCTGCCGATTGCCTAACGGCCATATGCTCGTTTGTTATTCCCGAATATTCAATTGGCATTTCAAATCCGGCAAAAGGAACTATTTTTGCACCCAATGCGTGATGTACATTATTTAAAGTAGTTTTTTTCATATGTCTATAATTTGTTTTTCAGTTGCCACATGGAACTCGCCATAATAGTTATGCTCCTTTGTGAGAACTCGTTCTCATGGCTCGTTTCATCCGTAAATAATTTATCTAATTTATTTTTATTTTTGTTATCCGTGCGCCGGACGCTCGATTCAAAACATTTGGGTTTAACCTCCCTTTTGATTAAATATTATGGATTGGAAGGTATTATAAAATTAAGGTTTTATCGTCATTATAAAAAATGACAAATATTCTGATACCTTATAAAAAGTTAATCAAAAATCAATTAAACATTTTTTTTTATTTTTTTCGACAATATTGTTAGTTTTGCATCTAAATTTCTTTAACTTCCCATCACAAAAAACACATGGTATGTCAAACAGTTTTCAGGAAATAGATTTAACCTATCTTGAAAGCATCGCCGACGGGGATGTGGAAATCATTAAAGAACTGATTATTATATTTCTGGAGCAGGTTCCTGAGTTTACTGATGGACTTAATAATTCCTTATCCAGAAAAGATTGGAAAGGAATTGCCGCATTAGCCCACAAGGCAAAATCGTCGGTTATATCAATGGGGATGAACACTTTGGGAAATACCGATTTGAAAAATCTTGAATTGGTTGCAAAGCAACTCCGGATTAATGAATTAAAGCAAATTCAGAATCCCGATTCGAGAGAACAGGAAGAGTTGAGTCAATTAACACGGGGCTTAGAAAGTTACCCAAAGCAACGACAGAATTGGGTTAAAGAAAATGCAAACGAAGAGACTGTTGTTTCAATTATTAATAGATTTAATAAAACATGCCAAACAGCGTGTAAAGAACTTAAAACGGTTTTAGAAAGGAATTAATCATGTTGAAACTCGATTACAAAAACAACATGCAAATAGGCACCCTTGAGGGTACCGACAGGTTAAATGCTCCTGTAGCACCAGTTGTTAAGGACGAACTCACCAGTGTACTGGAGAAAAACCATTTCAATTTGGTTTTAAATTTGGAGAACATCCGGTTTATAGACAGTACAGGCATTGGAGTTCTAATTTCTGCCCTTAAAACAGCTCGCCAAAACAACGGGTCATTTATGCTCTCCAATGTAAATAAAGAAGTAATGAGCTTATTATCATTGATGAAACTTGATAAGGTTTTTGATTTTTCTCATTAGAAAATCCATCATATTAAAAAACCGTAACCATAGTTATTCGTGAAAGATAACTATGGTTACGGTTTTCTTATTGCCTTTTAGCAGATATTATTACAAAATTTTAGCAATATTCTTTTAGCTGTTACTATTCAAAAAGTTCAGTGATCCACCATCACAATCGACTATAATAGTTTTATCCTTATCTATTTTTTCGGATAAAATCATTAGCGACAAATCATTGAGTAGCGACCGCTGTATGGCTCTCTTTATTGGGCGTGCGCCGTATAAAGGGTCGAAACCTTTGTTGACAATCCAATCAACTGCCGCATCTGTAATACTTATTTGCACGCCTTGGTCGGCAAGCATTTTGGCTACTTCAGAAAACTGAAGCTTTACAACTTCGCGAATCTGTGCTTTACTCAATGGCGTGAACAGAATGATTTCATCAATTCTGTTTAAAAACTCCGGTCGTATGGTTTGTTTTAAAAGTTCCATTACTTTTTGCCTGGCTTGTTCAGCCTTCTGTTCATCGAATCCCTCTCCATTCGATAAATCTATATCGTTTTGCAACAAATGAGACCCCAGATTGGATGTCATTATAACAATGGTATTTTTAAAATCGACCACACGCCCTTTGTTGTCGGTTAAACGGCCATCATCTAAAACCTGAAGTAGAATATTGAAAACATCGGGATGTGCTTTTTCAATTTCATCCAGCAATACCACAGAGTATGGTTTTCGTCTTACAGCTTCGGTAAGCTGTCCGCCTTCATCGTACCCAACATACCCCGGAGGAGCCCCCACCAACCTTGAAACAGAATGCCGTTCCTGATATTCCGACATATCAATGCGTGTCAACAGGTTATCATCGTCGAACAGGAACCCGGCAAGGGCCTTGGCCAATTCTGTTTTTCCAACGCCAGTTGTACCCAAAAAGATAAACGAACCTATAGGACGTTTTGCATCCTGAAGACCAGCTCTGCTGCGGCGAATGGCATTGGCAACGGCACTAATGGCCTCATCCTGTCCTATCACCCTTTTGTGCAGTTCCTGTTCAATGCCAAGCAATTTCTGACGCTCACTTTTCAACATTTTGCTAACCGGAATGCCAGTCCAACGGCTTACCACCTGAGCCACATCTTCTGCATCGACTTCTTCTTTAATCATGGCTCCCTCCAACTGCATCTGTTGTAATTTAGTTTTTAGGTTTTCGATGGTTTGCTCTGCTTCTTTAATACGGCCATAGCGCAATTCAGCTACCTTACCGTAATTACCTTCACGCTCTGACTTGTCGGCATCAAACCGAAATGTTTCAATGTCAGATTTCTGTTTCTGAATAAGGTCTATAATTTTACGTTCTTCCTCCCATTTTGAGCGTAATACAGAACGCTGCTCCTTTAGCTCGGCTATTTCGCGCGAGAGTTTATCAAGTTTCAACTTATCGCCTTCTCTTTTAATAGCCTCACGTTCAATCTCCATTTGTTTAATGCGTCTTTCTATTTCATCAATCTCCTCAGGCACCGAATTCATTTCAAGGCGCAAACGTGAGGCTGCCTCATCAATTAAATCGATGGCTTTATCGGGTAAAAAGCGGTCAGAAATGTATCGTTTTGATAACTCAACCGATGCTATAATGGCTTCGTCAAGAATACGCACCTTATGATGTGATTCGTATCGTTCTTTTAAACCCCTCAGAATTGAGATTGACGATAACACATCGGGTTCATCAACCATAACAATTTGGAAACGACGCTCCAAGGCCTTATCTTTTTCAAAATATTTCTGATATTCGTTAAGGGTGGTAGCGCCAATAGCTCTAAGTTCACCACGAGCAAGAGCAGGTTTTAAAATATTGGCCGCATCCATAGCACCTTCACTTTTACCGGCTCCTACCAAAGTGTGTATCTCGTCAATAAACAAAACTATTTCTCCATCACTGGCAATAACTTCTTGAACAACTGCTTTAAGTCGTTCTTCAAATTCCCCTTTGTATTTAGCACCAGCAATGAGTGCCCCCATATCCAAAGAGAAAATTTGTTTGGATTTAAGATTTTCAGGAACAT
>CALEUX010000036.1 GCA_937920475.1 uncultured Marinilabiliaceae bacterium | reverse complement strand
GAATAAACAACAAAAATTTATGCAACGGAAATTACTTCTGCTGTTGATAGCAACAGTTTTTCTGGCCCAAACGGCCTGTTCTCAAAACATTCAATTGCCAACACCCGACCGTAACGGAGGTATCCCCTTAATGCAAGCTCTTAATGAGCGCCAATCGACCAGAGAATTTAGTGATAAAGAAATTTCACTTCAGGATTTATCGGATTTATGTTGGGCTGCATGGGGATTTAACAGGGAGGATAAAAGAACAGCCCCCTCATCGATGAATAAACAGGAAATGGACCTTTATGTTGCCCTTGCCAAAGGTTTGTATGTTTACAATGCCCGCGAAAACAGGCTTGATTTAATTTTAAAGGAAGATATCAGGGCGAAATGTGGCAAACAGGATTTTGTAGCAACGGCACCGGTTAACTTTATTTATGTGGCAAATCTTGAAAAGCTTGACATTAAATCGGTCGACGACATTAAAGCAGAGAAACTGTTTCCGTCACATGCCAACTCAGCATTTATGGCTCAAAATGTATACCTTGTAGCAGCCTCCAAAGGTTTGGGTTGTGTGGTAAGGGCCTGGATTGACACTGATGAACTGGAAAAAGTTATGGGATTGAACTCGCTGCAAAAAGTTATCATTGGGCAAGCTGTTGGTCATAAAAAACAATAAGCATTATAGTTACTGTTTAATTTAGTTATCTGATTTTATTAAAGACTATCAGAAAATTTAGACAAATGAGACCTTTAAACATTTTCCTGATATTGTGCCTATTACAATGCGCTTGTCTTAAGTCTGGAAGTCTTTTGTCTTTTGTCTGAAATAAACAGCTACTTAAAATGGTTGTAGCAGGTTATAAATATGTTTTAAAAAAAAAGCATTTGGAAGGCTGGTTCTGGATAATCGCTATTGGAGCCTTAGCTTTAACCAATCCGCTTACAGAGGGGCATGGAACTCTATGTGTTGTCCGAAACTTAAACTTTGGATTTTGCCCGGGTTGTGGATTGGGACATTCCATAGGATGGTTTTTCAGAGGAAATGTTGCAGAATCGTTTAGTGCGCACCCACTGGGAATACCTGCAATAGTTATTTTAATGGCCAGAAGTTATCAACTTTTAAAAGATGGTTTTACCCGTAAAGAAAAATTGTCTGATATTCAATAAATTATTCATCACAAACCTTTTTAAAAACCTGTTATCATGCAAAAAATCCTTAACCTTTTGCCCGAAGCAGAACTTGATGAAGCCCAATTTCTGAGTAATCTGCTTAAAGATAGAAGCGATGAAGAATTACAAAATTTTATAATTATTTATCGTTCCAAGCGACGCGATTCGCAGGTTATTTTACTGACGGCGTTGCTTGGTTTTGTAGGCGTTTCAGGAATTCACCGGTTTGTTTTAAACCATATTGGAATGGGCGTGTTGTATTTTTTCACGGCCGGCCTTTGTTTTATTGGAACCATTGTGGATTTAATCAATCACAAGTCGCTCACCTTTGAATACAATCAGAAAGTTGCTTATCAAACAAATTCTCTTTTTTAAATTAACAGGCAGGATTAAGATTTACCATGGTAACCAACAGCATGGATAAGAATTTTCTGGTGCCGACTATGCCAAAGCAATGATTTCAAAAGTTGGGTTAAATCAGGAAGATTTTTTTATTCCTCAAAAAAATAACTATTTACCTGATGTTTCGTATCAGAGGGTTCGTTCCTTAGTTTAACCCTATATTTAAAAATATGAAGCCCATTCTGGTATCCATATTGGTATTACTGTTAATGAATCCGGTTTTTGCCAACGATCAAATACCGGATTCTATAGTTGCTATATTGCAGTCATCCGAACCAGACACCGTTAAAATTGACATATTAAATCAGCTCAGCGTTAGCTTTTCTATGAATCACCCGGGAAAAATGATGTTGTATGCCGATTCTGCCATATTTCTCTCCCTGCAAATTAAAGATTCATTACGGCTGGCCCAGTCATATAACCGTAAAGGAGTGGCCTGTCATTATTTAGGCGATCACAACAACGCACTCCAGTATTTTCTTAAATCGGTAAATATTAAAGAAAATATGAGGCTCCATGAAATGTTAATACCCGAATACAATAATATTGGAATGGTATTGAGAAACATGGGCCAAAACAAAGAGGCGTTGCGATATTACCTGATGGCCATGCAGATTTGTCATGAAAAGGGCGACAAACAAAACGAAGCTAAAATCTGGAATAATATTGGAACCGTTTACCGACAGTTAAAGCAGTACAAAGAAGCTCAAAAAGCTTACGAAAGGGCCCTTGAAATAAACGAAACGTTATTTGATTTGGAAACCTACGTAATGAACTTAAACAATTTGGGAAATCTTTATAAGGAAATTAACAACTATGACAAAGCATTATATTTTTACAACAAAGCAATTAACCGAATTGGTGCAACCGACAATTATTACCTGATGGGGTTATTTTTGAATAACCTAAGTGAGTTGTTTATCATACACAACCAATTAACTCAAGGAGAAGAATCGCTTACAAAGGCCACCGCAATGATTGAGCGTGTTGGCTCGGTAAACCTGCAAACCAATAATACCCGACTGTGGTCAGAACTCTATGAAAAAAGCGGAGATTTTGACAAAGCTTTGCTTTTCCGCAAAAAACATGAATTATTAAAAGACAGTATTACCATAAGCGAAAGAGCTACCTTATACGAACACCTTAAGTCGCTGGCCGATTTGGAACAAAAAGTTAAGGAAATAGATCTTTTGAGAACCATTAACACCATTCAAAAGAAGCAAATCAGCGATCAAAAGTTTATTCAGATAGGGACTTTTTTGTTTTCATTATTATTAATTGCAACACTTTTATTATTAGTAAAATACTTAAAAACAAAAGATAAACTGAATAATTCGCTTCAAAAGCTGGTTGATAAAAAAACATCTGAACTTCATAATGCCATGATTCAGGCTGAAAAATCGGACAAGTTAAAATCAGCATTCCTGGCCAATATTTCGCATGAAGTACGTACACCGATGAATGCCATTGTTGGATTTTCGAACCTGATTATGAATGAAGAGTTAAAAAAGGATGAGCGCAACCAGTTTCTTCAATACATCAACACAAACACTTTAAGGCTTTTAAAACTTTTTGACAATGTTACCATGCTGGCAAAATTTGAGCAAAACGATGTTCATAAAACCACTGAAATCTTTACGCCTCACAAATTGGTTGGCCTAATAATTGCAAAAATTAACGACAACAATCAGATCAGAGATCAGATTTGCGAAATACAAAATCGGATAAACACTGATATTACAGTAATTACCGATAAAACTATTTTTGGAATAGTAATGGAAGAATTGATCGATAATGCCATTAAGTTCACTAAATCGGGAGAAATATCAATTTCGGCCCAACTCGACAATAATACCTTTAAGGTTTTAGTGGCAGATACAGGAATTGGAATTGCACCGGAGCATTTACCCAATGTATTTGATAAGTTTACAAAATTTGAGGCTTCATTAATACCCGGTTACGATGGCCCGGGAATTGGCCTAAGCATTGTAAAATGGGGAATAGATTGTTTAAATGGCCACGTAAAGATTGATAGCCAAAAAAACCTTGGAACCACTGTATCATTCTCAATACCTGTAAATTAGCGATCATTTAATATCCTGAATGCTTAATGGTTAGATATTTTAACCACAAAAGCAACACAGGAATTCAAAAAGCATCTAAAAGCTACTAAATTTCAGATATATAAAAGAAATACGAATATATAACTTAGGTATGTTGCCTTCGTTTTAGCTGGGAAACATACAAGCCTGAAATGGCCAGAATAATACCAATAACTTTCAGCATATTAATGGCATCGCCCAGAAGCCACCAGGCAAAAACAGCAGTAAACACAGGTATGGAGTTGGTAAAAACATTGGCTTTACTGATGCCTATTTTTTGGATGCCATAAATAAACAGCAAAAAGGCCAGTGTAGATGCAAAAACAGCCAACTGAACCACAGCCATAACCGAACTTGTTGTAACCGGGGTTGACAGAAAAGTTTTTAACTCAAAAATCAGAAAAAAAGGTAAAAACATAAAAATACCAATCCCATTTTGAACCGTAACCAGCGTAAACGGATTATAACGAACCGACAGTCGTTTTACCACCAAGGCATATGCAACTGCAGAGAACACAGCCAACAACATTAGCAAAACACCTTTTAAGGGAGTCTGACTGTTTAAATCGGGGTTTAAAACAATGAGGGTGACTCCAATCACCGAAATAATGATACCACAAATATTTATCCAAGTTAATCGTTCACCATAAAAAATAAATGCTGCAACCGATGCAAACAAAGGAATGGTAGAAACAATTACCGACGCTTGAGTGGATGTAATATACAACAAGCCAAAACTTTCGCCCATAAAATATAAAAAGGGCTCAAGAAAGGCCAGCAATAAAAACCATTTACGGTCGCCCTTTTGAACAGGCTGTAGTTTTTTTATGAAACTAAAAGTAACTACCAGCAATAAAGTACTAATAATTAACCTTATAGTTATTATTGAAATGGGTAAAAATACCTGATTCGCAATTTTAAACCATACAAACGAAAATGCCCAGAAAACCATTGATAGCACAATGGCCAGATAAACCCTGAAATTACTTCCCATATATTCTGCCTCAAATATAATTTTCGATGGGTTCGCAGGTACAAATCAGGTTGCGATCGCCATAGGCATCATCAACCCGGGCAACAGGCACCCAAAACTTATTGTCGCGCACCCATGGTAGTGGATATGCAGCCCTTTCGCGGCCATAAGCATGTGTCCAATTATCTGAAGCAATAACATATTCAGGGTGTGGTGCATTTTTGAGTACATTATCGTCCTTGTTGGCCACCCCTTTTTCAACCTCCTTAATTTCTTTAAAGATTTGTTGCATGGCCTCAACAAACCGGTCGAGTTCAGCTTTTGATTCACTCTCGGTGGGTTCAATCATTAAAGTGCCATGAACAGGGAATGATAATGTTGGCGCATGAAATCCATAATCCATCAGGCGCTTGGCAATGTCGGTTTCGGAAATGCCTGATGAGGCTTTTAAGTGACGGCACTCCAGGATTAATTCGTGAGCTACCCGGCCATTTTCACCGGTATATAAAATTCCATAACCTTCTTTTAATCGGGCTGCCAGATAATTTGCATTTAATATTGCAATTTCTGTTGCTTTAGTGAGGCCCTTGGCCCCCATCATTTTTATATATCCATAGGTAATAGGCAAAACACCTGCACTACCCCATGGAGCTGCCGAAACCGCCATTATGGCCGGCCGGCGGTTGTCAATAACAGGATGTCCCGGTAAAAAGTCGACCAAATGAGCAGCCACACCAATGGGGCCAACGCCCGGCCCTCCTCCACCATGAGGAATGGCAAATGTTTTATGCAGATTTAAATGGCAAACATCGGCACCAATTAAACCAGGGCTGGTTAATCCAACCTGTGCATTCATATTGGCACCATCCATATAAACCTGGCCGCCAAATTCATGTATAATATTGCAAATTTCTTTAATGGAGCCTTCAAATACACCGTGGGTTGACGGGTAGGTAACCATCAAACATGCCAGATTTTCCTTGTGTAGCTCAGCTTTGCTACGCAAATCGTCCATATCAATATTTCCCCGCTCATCGCATTTTACAACTACCACTTGTAATCCGGCCATAACGGCACTTGCCGGGTTTGTTCCATGGGCAGAAGATGGAATTAATGCTATTTTGCGTTTTCCTTCCTGTTGGCTTTCATGATATGCCTGAATAACCATTAGCCCAGCATACTCACCGGCCGCGCCCGAATTGGGCTGTAAGCTAACATCAGCAAAACCCGTAATTTCAGCCAGGTCGGACCGTAGTTCTTTCATCATTTCCTGATAACCAATAGCCTGATGAATGGGCACAAACGGATGCAATCCGGCAAATTCGGGCCAGGTAATTGGAAACATTTCGGTGGCAGCATTCAGTTTCATGGTACACGACCCCAACGAAATCATGGAATGAGCCAGAGAGATGTCCTTCCGCTCCAAACGCTTGATATAACGCATCATTTCTGTTTCGGAACGGTATTTCCTGAAAACATCCTGTTGTAAAAATGCACTGGTTCTTTTAAACTCGTCGGAAAAACAAGCCTTAATGCCATTGTTGAATTCAGGAACAGGTTTACCGGCAAAACTGGCAAACAACTCAATTAAAGTGCGCAAATCTTCGTTAGTTGTTGTTTCATCCAAACTTAAGCCGAACTCGTAACGGCCGGTATAAAGCAGGTTAATTTCCTTTTGAAGCGCCTGCCAGCGTAAATCGCCCGATGTTAATCCTGCAGGAAGTTTAAATCTGAGCGTATCGAAAAACACGCGGTTGGTACGTTCAAAGCCTAAAATTTCGAGGGCTTCTGCCAACTGACAGGTCTTTTTATGCACCCGTGTACCAATATTTAACAATCCATCGGCACCATGATAGACGGCATAAAAACCGGCCATATTAGCCAACAATGCCTGAGCCGTGCATATATTTGAAGTAGCTTTTTCGCGTTTTATATGTTGTTCGCGGGTTTGAAGGGCCATTCGCAAAGCACGTTTGCCATTAACATCCTTGGTTACACCGATAATGCGCCCAGGCAAACTGCGCTTTAACTCCTCGCGGGTTGCAAAGAATGCTGCATGCGGACCACCATAAGCCATTGGTACGCCAAATCGTTGCGACGAACCAAAAACGATATCAGCTCCCCATTCACCTGGAGGAACCAACATGGTTAAGGCCAACAAATCGGAAGCCACGGCCACCTTCCCTTCGCCTGCATGCACCTTCTCAACCAGTTTGCGGTAATCTTTTACGTCACCATTACCATCGGGATACTGAAGAATAACGCCAAAATGTTCATCACCATTGAACACCATGCTTTCAGCAGGTAAATATTCAAGTTCAATACCCAGTGGTGTTGCCCTTGTATCTAAAACAGCTCTTGTTTGCGGCCAAACAGCTTCATCAACCAGGCATTTTACAACGCCTGAGTTCTCCTGATTGCGGCTTCGGGTATTAAACATCATAATCATAGCTTCGGCAGCAGCGGAGGCTTCATCGAGCAATGAAGCATTGGCAATTTCCATGGCCGTTAGTTCAGCAACCATAGTTTGGAAGTTTAGCAAGGCTTCAAGCCGTCCTTGCGAAATCTCAGCCTGATAAGGCGTATAGGAAGTGTACCAAACCGGATTTTCAAGAACATTGCGAATAATGACTGAAGGCGTATGGGTATTGTAATAACCCATGCCTATATAAGTTTTAAAAAGCTTGTTCTTTGCCGCCAGAGCTTTAATTCTTTCCAAAAATTTAACTTCAGACATTCCTTCTCCAATGGAAAGAGGTTTACTCATCCGGATGGTTGCCGGGACAGTTTGCCCGATAAGTTCATCCACCGATGAAACTCCAATTACTTTGAGCATTTGCTCAATATCTGCATCCCGAGGACCGAGGTGACGGGATATAAATTCGTTATCAGCCATATTGAAGGTAATTTTTCGGTAAATCCTGAACAACAATAAAATCGACTTCCTTTAATAATGATGTTTACAAATCGGCTTATTTACAAAGTTCGGCTATAAACAATCAAAAATGGAATAAAAGCTTGATAAGTTATTATCAAAAAATGAACAGCTTCTAACTGAAATACTATAACTGAAGATAAGTAATAAAATTCAACAGAAAAGTGATTTTACTTTATTGAATTCTATAATCCATACCTTTACAAATCGATTACGGGTATAACACTGTTAAAAACTACTGTAATGAAAGCAATTTTTTTACGCATCAACAATGATATTTATCAAAACAAACCATTGTTGCAGGTTTACAGAAAAGGATTGCCGGACCTTTCAAGACCGATGGTTGTAGAAGGCCCATGCCCGGGATAAACTTTAACATCATCGGGCAAAAGCATCAGTTTCTCATTAATGCCATCAATCAACTCATGATGATTTCCACCTGGTAAATCGCTCCGCCCAACGCTGCCTTTAAACAAAACATCGCCGGCCACTAAAATTCCTGATGATTCGTTATAAAACAAGATTCCTCCTGGTGAATGGCCGGGAATATGAATGACTTTTAATGCAGTGTTGCCAAACTTCACTTCATCGTTGTGGTTCAAGTATCCTCCTAAAGCAGGCGGGTTTTGTTGTATAATAATGCCAAACTGCTGGGCGTAAGACTTTGTGATTTCAAGAAAAAATTCATCAGCCTTATGTGCCATTGGCGACAATCCATACTTCTCAAGCACAAAAACGCATCCCAGCACATGATCGACATGCAAATGGGTTTGAAGGGCAACCACTGGCTTAAGACCCAACTGGTTGATAACCGCCACAAGCTTATCCTGTTCGGCTTCAGTCAACATGCCGGGGTCAATGATGGCACACTCTTTTGTATCATCGAAAAGTAAATAAGTATTTTCCTGAAAAGGATTAAAAACCAATGTATGTATTTCCAACATAGCGATTTACAAGTTTAATTCATTATTTAGCTACCCCCGACAACATTGGAACAAAAGCACATTCACCGAATGTTTCCTGTTCAAAATTATCGTCAGATAGGCGCCGGATACGCGTCATTACCTGTTTGGAAGTACCAATTGGAACCACCATAACAGCTCCTATTTTTAATTGCACCAACAACTTTTGTGGCAGTGAGGCAGCACCGGCAGTAACCAGTATGGCATCAAAGGGAGCCAAATCAGGTAGGCCTTCATACCCATCACCCAAAAACAATCTTAAACGATTATAACCCAAAGATGGCAGAAAAGTTTGCGTTTTCTTAAATAATTCGGGTTGTCGCTCGATGGAAAAAACATTTATACCCATTTCGGTTAATACGGCAGACTGATACCCTGAGCCGGTTCCCACTTCCAAAACGCGGGCTCCGGCACCTACATTCAACAATTGACTTTGCAGGGCCACCGTAGATGGCTGCGAAATGGTTTGCCCCGCACCTATTGGAAACGCCTTATCCTGATAGGCAAACTTAACAAATGAGCTATCGAGGAAAAGGTGCCGGGGTACTGCATTGATAGCTGCAAGAACCGCCCTGTTTGTAATGCCTTTTGCAACCAACTCCTCCACAAGCCTGGCTCTCAAGCCCTTATGTCGAAACGTATCTTCTTTCATAGTGATTACAAAAATAGTAGAGTCGCTGTTAGTTCAAACATTTGAGGTGAAAAACATTTAATTTGATTAACTAAGAAACTGTTTAAAATTACTTTTTAGACAATAGACAAAAGAATTTAAGACACGTGTTCCGGTTCATCGGAAAAAGACATAAACCATAAAATGCTCAATATATGCAAATTAAATTAGCAATCTTGCTTGTCTCTTCTTTCTATTTAGTCTAATCCCGGATAAACCGGTACACGTCTATCTGTCTGGAATCTAAACTTCTAATAGTCTTTAATAAAAGAGAAAACTAAATTTAAACAGTTTCTAATAGGAAACAAATCAGCAGCCTCGACACCATGCATCTTTAAAGTGGTATTACATAAAGCATTATTGTTTTGGAAAGACGCATCTTTTTTAATATGTTTAAAAATGTTTTAATTTATTAAAACCGACAATATAGATTTGATTTTAACTGATTGTTTAACTTGATGATGAATCGCAATATTGCATCACCATCTGAGAGTATTTTTTGCTGACATTGGCGAAATTATGGGTTATTCCATTATCAAAAGATTAAAAATACCAATGATAATTTCAACAAAAATCATAAAAAGAAGACTACCTTCTATTCTGGCTTTGATATGTGACTTTACGGCAGCATTTGTTATATTATGGCTTTCATCAACATTGAGCACAACGAGTTCAATTGTGTTGCAGATATTGCCAATAGGAATAATTCCGGCCACTTTAATTGTTCCGTTAAGCCTTGTTATAGTTTTTGCCTTTTTGGGAAGCTATCAAAGCACTGCTACTTCGCTTGGTCATGTGTCTTTAAAAAGGCCAACAATGGGTTTGACACTTATTTATTTATCGCTGCTTTTTTATTATTCATACAATAATGAAATCAATAATACCATCTATATTGATTTTTCAAAGTTGCTGGTTTTAATGGTTATATATTTCCTTATAATAGGATTTATTCGATTTATTATCCACTTATTTTACACTATTTTGTTAAAAAAAGGCTGGATAACTCACAAAATTGTTATCGCTTTTCAATCAGAACCTGAAACGCCCTACCTGAAGGAATTTCTTAGGTATATTAACCTGAACAATTTAACGCTCACTGGTTATTGTGGTCCGGCAAATGACACCAATGACACTTTGTTTAACACGCCGTTCTTAGGTTCTTTTGCTGATATTCCACAAGTGATAAAACAAACCGGTATTGACGAGGTTATTTTTCTCGACCATTCGAAAAATCCAAGGCAAACCGAGAAAATTTTAACCGAAATTGAATCGAAACAAACTCTGGTAAGGATGGTGCCTGGCACTCTTGAAACCATTTCGGGACAAGTGGCACTAAAGAACCTGGCTGATATTCCGGTTGTTTCAATAACGCCATCCCCCATCCCATTATGGCAAGCCATTGTAAAACGATTATTTGATATCATAGTGGCTTTACCAGGGTTGTTTATAACACTTCTGCTTTTGCCTGTTTTTGGATATTACATTAAAAAAAGTTCCCGAGGGCCATTATTATTTAAGCAGGAACGTTTGGGTAAAAATGGTAAACCATTTACTCTTTTAAAATTCAGAACTATGTATGAGGATGCTGAAGCAGAGGGGCCTCAACTGGTTGATAAGGATAATGACTTAAGAATAACGCCCATTGGCCGTTTTCTGCGACGCAATCATTTAGATGAACTGCCACAATTTTGGAATATCTTAATGGGAGACATGTCGTTGGTTGGACCCCGGCCTGAAAGGGAATTCTATGCCCGACAACTGGAAAAAGAGGTGCCCTACTATCGTTTTGTAAAAAAAGTAAAACCAGGACTCACCTCACTGGGCATGGTTAAATACGGCTATGCTCACAATATAAAAGAGATGACCGAACGATTGGTATTTGATATTATTTACATCAACAAGCCCTCATTGATACTTGATTTTCAGATAATCATATATACATTGATTTATCTTCTTAAAAAAATGTTTTTCAGGGAAGACTAACAAAAAGTGCAACGAATTCCGGAACAGGAAATCGTTGCACTCAACCTAACCACAAACCTAAAAATTTATCGGATTATTTTGTGATGTTCCAGTTTGCCATCAGCAAATAATATCTTAACTATATATACTCCTTTTTTCCATGAGTTTACAGGCAATGCTGTTTGTTGCCCTGAAACACTATAGCGCTCCTTTAGGCTTCCATTTATATCAACAACCATAATTTCGCTGATTGTTGCATCTGATTGGACAAACAAAGTTTCCCTCACCGGATTTGGGAACACAACAGACTTGTTAATTTCTTCAGGTTTAGGTTTAACCGAAGAAATCACTTCAAAGCCAGCCATTTTCTTTTTCGAAAACAGGTAGAAATTCCCGGGCGCCAAAGTAACCTGTTGATTTAAATCGGTTACCATAATACTGTCGCCTCTAAAATGATTATACCACCAACCTGTTGAACTAAAGGCGGGGGCAACTGTTTTTAGTTCCACATCGAAATTCCCCACCAGACGAATATCGTTGCCCGGATAATTTAATGCAATTCGTTTTACGGATTCGGCCACATTCAAAGAAAAATCAGAGGT